>BDTL01000086.1 GCA_002898115.1 bacterium BMS3Bbin02
CATCTCCGGGTGTATGCCCTCACGATGGACATCGTTGCTGCCGCAGCGGACCCTGAACGGTTTCCGGACGCGGGGGAGCCGTGGCTCATCAAGCGTTTGGTGGCTTCGTTGTTCTCGCGTCGTGGACTGCTCGCGATACACGATGTGCTCATGGAGCGCGACGGCGAGTCACCATTCACGGAATGGGTGGAACGGATCAACGTCAGCGACTGGCCCGAGCGGCCGACACTTTCCGTTCATGTCCTGGAGACGATGCAACGCGCGCGAGATGCCCTTCGGGCCCATACAACCCAGGTCGACCCCGACGGGTTCTGGTTCAAGGTCCCGATCGAGATCGCTCAAGAGGTGTACCCCTACGAGGACTTCGAGATCATCTCGGGGGTCATGCCGACGGCCGGTGGCGTCGGCGATCTCTTCGACGGGATTGCCTAGCCCGCTACCCTCGCAAGCGACCGAATCGGGTGTTTGGCTGCATGTCTCGGTCTCGTACCGGTAGCGGAGAATGGACTAGTGATCGGCCTGAGAAACAAGGAATCAGCGAAATCATTCGGTGTTCGGGGTCGGATGTGGTCTAATTCAGGTCTATGCAAGGTGACCCACCAACATCCCCCCGCATTCAAGATGATCTCGGGTTCCTATCGGCCCCGTTGACCGGTGTCGGTATCGATTCCACCATCGAGCAAGAACGCCGATCCGCGATCGCAGAACTCATGTTGCGCCGTCACACCTTCAACCAACAGGCTCCCCTTGTTGTTGTGTCGGGTCTCACGGGCAGTGGAGTGTCGACGGTGGTGAACTCGTTGGCGATGGCGGAGGTCAGTGAGACCGGAGTCCGCAGACCAACAACCTCTGCGCCGGTAATCGTGGTCGATTCGGGCGATCTTGATGCTCCCGAAGCCAGCCTCGCGCTCGCTATTGACGGCAGCCCCGCAATAGTTGAAGTTGCCGGCGTACCCTTTACGATTGTTGACACACCGGCATGGGAGATCGGTCCCAGTGGTGACGTCGCGGCCCGCCTCATTCCGATTGCTGATGTTGTTGTCCATGTGACGACCCCGTCTCGCTACGCCGATGCGGGCGGGTGGCGCCTCGTAGAGGCAGCCGTGAACGCCGATGTGCCGGTAGTTATCGTTCTGAATCGTACTGCCGACGGTCCGTTGGCTGACCTCAAGCGGCGTGTGGACAAGGTGTACGGAGTCCTGGGTCCCAGGGTGGTCGCCGGGATCGATCGTCGAGAGCTCATTGAGTCGATCAACCTTGCGGTCACAGAAGCCCCGGTGCGTACAGTGGACCACGCAACGTCGCGTCTTCGCGCCATCGTGGACCGTGTCGCACCTCTTGTGGAAGAGGCATCTGTACTCAAGGACACGGTGGACGTCACGTACCGAGAGATGGCTGATGCGTTGATCGGAGAACTTGAATCTGGAGGTCTGGCTGCCCCGGGTTTGTCGGCTTCGCTTACTGACGCATCGTTTGACCTTGCCACGATTATCACCGCTCGAGTCGGGCTTGCTGCGGAACGTTCAGCCACCGCGTGGGCGGCAACCCCGATCGGCGCCGAAGCGATTGCCTCCGACTCTGTCGGACTGTGGCGCCAGGGGACCGAAACCGTGTCGCTCACCCAGAGACACATGGCTGAGACGATTGACGATATCCGCATCGTTGTTCGCGATACGACGAAATGGCGACGCCCGTCGCAACGACGATTGTCATCGGCCTCGGATTATCTGTGGCGTGCAGCACTAGGAATTGACCGGCCTACGTGGTCGGTCAGGCGTGCGTTCGGCGCCCGTCGACAGGAATCGGTCGACCGTGTTCGAGAACTCTTTGCGGAGGCGATTGTGCGCGTGTTCAGCGCCGATTCCCAGCGTTTCGCGCACCGCCTACACCACATCCCTACGCCTGCCGGCCTTGCCGCACTCCGGCTGACTCTCGCCGGAGAACGTCCGCTCGCGGATGTTCGTCCGGACGTTGCACCGGTGGAACAGACGGTCGACTTCGCGATCACGATTGATATCTCCGACGGTTCGGACCTGTTGCTGGAGAACCCCGACCAGGCTGTAGCGGCTGGGAAGACGGCCCAGTCCAACGATGCGTGATATCGCAGAACTGATCGACGCGCTCGACAGGGTGGTCGCAGCTGCTCCCGGATTCGTCGACGGGGTGCTTGTCGACGAGGCGCAGACGCTCGCACGCAAGCTCCGCCGACGGACCGGATATCTTGGTGGCACACTTGTGCTGGCGATCGTGGGAGGGACAGGAGCCGGGAAGTCCAGTCTGTTGAATGCTATCGCCGGCGACACTGTCGCGTCCGTGAGCGACATCCGCCCGCACACGCACGAGCCGCTGGCATGGATGCCGGAGGGTGCAGATAGTGGGCTGACGGGACTGCTCGATGAGTTGGAGATTGTTGTCCGAAGGCGACAAGATCAGTTCGACACCCTCTGCATCATCGACCTCCCGGATTTCGACTCCTATGCGCACGCACACCGCGCCGTTGTTGAACGTTTGTTACCCCACGTAGACGCGGTGGCCTGGCTTGTCGATCCCGTGAAGTATGCCGACCCGATTCTGCACAGCGAGTTCCTGGAACCTGTTGCTGAGCACTCTGCTCAGTTCGTGTTCATCATGAACAAGATGGACCTTCTTCCAAGAGCTGACCGCGAAACCGTGGCAGCCGATTTTTCCCGACTGCTCAACGAAGACGGTTTCGAGAACGCCACTGTGATTTCGGTTGCTGCTGCACCCCCCGATGGAGTCCCGCAGGGAATCGACGATCTCACGGAGCATCTTCGCTCGCGTCTTGACGACAAGCGGCTTGCCATTAACAAGCTCATCCATGAAGTGAGGGATCTCGTGCGTCGGGTCGGGCGCGATGCGGGCGTCTGGAGCGGTGTCGGTCAAGCCTTCGGTGAAATGTGGGCGGCTGCTCGCGATGTTGCGGTCGAAGGGCTGGTCGGGCCGCCGGGGTCGCTGCAGCGAGAGGACGCTATGTGTCAACTATCGGATTTTGTCGCCGCATTGGCCGTGTCGGCCGGCCCGAGAGGTGCTGAGGTTCGCGAGATCATGCCCCCCGACGTCGTCGCGAAGGTCGTAAATGATGTCGCCGCGACCGCTGCGACAACGAGCGCCGAGGCGCGGCGGACGTATCTCGACGACACAATCGGGGCTCCCTTGCGGCAGTGGGCTTATCGTCGCGCAGCATTCGGGGCTACTGTCGCGGACGCCGGATTGAGCGCATATACCGTGGAGGAAAGACTGTGGCGTTGACGAATGTTGAACTGTTGGGGTACGAACTACCTGACCAGCTCTCGGATCAGATCGGTCCCACCGTTGCGACGGTCGCCTGGCTGATCGTGGCCTGGCTCGTGTGGAAAATCCTGAAGCGGATCGGTGACCGTACGGTCTCACGGTTGACAAGTCGTGCTGACAAGCTGACCGTTATCGAGGCCACGGACCGAAAGCAGCGCATCGACACGCTGTGGGCTGCTGTCCGCACGTTGTTGCTGGTACTCGTCGTCGTCATAGTATTCCTTGGCATCCTCAACGCGTGGGGTGTCAACACGGCGCCGTTTCTTGCAGTCGGATCGATTATCGGTATTGCGATCGGCTTCGGTGCACAGGACTTCGTAAAGGATGTCATCGCCGGGTTCTTGATCCTTGCGGAGGACCAGTACTCCATCGGCGATGTCGTCAAGATCAATGGTGTCAGCGGAACCGTGAAGGAGATCACTCTTCGCTCCACGATCTTGCGTGACCTTGACGGCAACGTTCACTACGTTCCGAATGGGTCGATCCAGGTGGCATCGAACTACACGCAGGAGTACAGCCAGGTCGTCATCGATGTCGGTTTTGGATACGGCGAGGATGTTGACAGAGTGATTCCCATCATCCAGGACGAGCTCGACCGGTTCGCTGCAGACGAGTCCTGGACCGAGGCGTTCATTGATCCACCGGACATCCTTGGTGTGCAGGATCTTGGGGACTCGGCGGTCACTGTGCGATGTCTGATGCGGGTCACACCTGACTATCGGTGGTCGTCACGTCGAGAGTTCCTCCGGCGGATCAAGGTTCGATTCGATGCCGAAGACATTGAAATCCCGTTCCCGTACATGACAATCGCCCAACCCCCACACAAGTCTCCGCCGGATTCCTAGTGTCCTGACCCATCCCCTGGCGGCGACGCGTCTACCGGGGGACCAGGATGGACAGCGCATTGTGATCTGGGGAGATCACGACTCGGGATGCGGCGCCGAGGAGCTCGCCGTCGGCTTGTACCTGTGTCGCCGGGTCAGCCTTGACCACGAGATGGTGTACGTCATCAAGCAAGGTGATGCCTTCAATGCCGTCGAGGGGTCGGTGGATCGCTGCCCGACCGGCCAGGTCGGCGCCGGTAAGCGGAGACAGGTGTTCGATGACGATTGCGGTTGCACCCGGGAAGGGGCCGGGACCGAACTTCAGGGGTACTCGGCCGAAGTACGTGTAGGTGTGGTGAAGCTGGCAGAGCAACGTCACCCCATCGAGACTCCGTCCCTCATGCTCGACCCGCAAGTTGGGTTGTTTCGATCCGTACGTACCGAACAGCTTTGAGGCTGCGGCCTTGGCGTAGTGCATGGAGCCGAACATCAACTTCGCGCTGGGGCGTTTCTCGGCCACCTCCACGACGTCGGCATCGAAACCCACGCCGACGTTGAAGGTCGCGAGAGATGTGCGCTCCACATCGTTGACGGTCGCAGTGATCCGGGCGATCGGCCGCGGGGCCGCAATAGCGTCAACCAGCGCACGTGCAGCGTTGCGCGGTTTCTTCGACACGCCGAGGATTCGCGCGAGGACGTTGGTTGTGCCGACCGGTACGATCCCGAGTGCGGTGGGAGAGTCGACGATCCCGTTGGCGACTCGGTTGACCACCCCGTCGCCGCCCATGGCCACGACTGCGTACACCCCTCGCAGGGCCGCATCTGTGGCTACTTCGGTTGCTTCCTCTGCCGTTTCCGGCCAGATCCGAGTGACGTCGAAGGACTCGCTGAGGATCGTCACGATGTCGCGGAAGCCCGCACCGGTGAAACCGGACGATGCTGGGTTGGCGATCAGGACGATGTTCCGCATAGAGACGCCAGGGTACCGCTGTGGGGTGTCAGCTCCCACTCGCTGCGGGCGTGGAGAAAGGCTCTCTCAATGAAAACCCATCATCGACCTTGTGGAGCACCACTCGCGCCGCCACCACGAAGAGCGCCAAACTGCCGAGCGCGGTGGCTCGGGGCCAGCCGAACCTGTCGACCTGGATTGCCCATACAAGCGGGCCGAGCAGCGTGGCGAAGCGGCCGACCATCGCGTAGAGGCCGTAGAACTCACCGAGATGTTGCGGTGGTGCGATTGCGGTCATGTACACCCGATCCGACGACCAGGTGAGGCCGAGGGCGATACCGGCTCCGATTCCGATGTAAGGAGCAAGGTACACGAGTCCGTTGGATCCGGCAGCGACCGCGATCACGATCGTAGTTACCCACAGGTACAGGGTGCTGTGGAGCACTCGGCGCGGTCCGAATCGATCGACGAGCCGGCCGCCGCCGATACCTCCGGCGATTGAGAACACGATCGATATGCCCAGGAGGCTGCGGATCTCGGCATCGGTCAGCTTGAGATCCTCCTTGGCGTAGATCGCAAGGAAGCCGCCGATCATCGTGTTGATCGCGTCGGTGTAGAGAAAACGTCCGACCAGGAATCGGGCTACCTGTGGAAACGAGCGAGCGCGTTTCCAGGCACCGACAAACTGTCGGGGGATCGACCCTACCGTCGGACGGGGTATGCCCGCCGTTGGTCGGGGCCGCTCCTCGATCCAGAAGAACGATGGCAACGCAAACAGTAGAAAAGCGACAGCGATCGCTTTGAAGACCGCGGGGTACCCGAAGTCGTCAAGGAGTAATGCGCCGATGACGAGGGCGATCGCCGATCCGAGGTAGCCAATGCCGACACCAAGTCCGGACACGCGTCCGCGCGTTGCCGGAGTTGAAACGTCGGGAAGTAGGGCGTCGTAGGGCACGCCACCAAGGTTGAATCCGATGATCGCGACGCTAAACAGAGCCAGCGATGGATAGAGGCCGACGGAACCCAGGAAGAAGGTTCCCGTGATCGCGACAAGCGTTGTGGGGATGAGGAGGCGAACGCGCTTTCCGGTGTAATCACCCACGGCGCCGATCCATGGTGACAGGAAGATGACGACCACCATTGCGATGTTGAGCGCCACTGCAAGGTTGGTGTCAGATCCACCAGCCTCGTTCATCCAAGTCGGGAAATACAAACTCCCGACACCGAGAGCAAAGACAGTGTTGGCGAGGTCGTACGTCACCCAGGACGCCACCGATCGGCGGGGGGGCGTATGATTGGGAGAGAGCGTTGCCACGGGTGGACCGTAGCTCATTGACGCGGTTGTGTCAGACGTCGAGCAGCTTTTCGATACGTTCTCGCAGCTCCGTTGGGCGGAACGGCTTTGTCATGAACTCGTCCGCGCCGCCGAGGGCCGCCTGCTCAGCGATCTCTGGTTGGGCATGCGCGGTGAGAACGAGGACCTTGATGTCCTTCGTGGCGTCGTCCGATCGGAGGTGGCCGAGCACTTCCCAGCCGTCCATGCCGGGAAGCCCGATGTCGAGCACGATCACTTCGGGTAGCGAGGTCCGCGCCGCGTCAAGACCGGAGATCCCGTCCTCGGCGGACGAGAGTTCCACGTTGAGCACGCGCAGGCACACCTCGATAAGGCGACGAACGCTTGCTGAGTCTTCGATAACGAGAATCTGGGGCATTGGAAGTCCATTATCGGGTGATTTGATGTTCTCCTTCACCTTTTTGTTGGTTTTGCCGATAGTTCGGTAGCGTCAACTGAAGGGAAGGCGCACGCGTCGCATGCCCCAGTCAAGCTACCGAAGTTCGCAACGTATCGCTGACAAGTCGCTCGCGTATGCCACGGGTGAAACCGGCCGTCTCGTCGGCGAGGTGTTCGGGGCGCTCGAAGAAGGTGTTCAAGTCCCCCATCTCGCCACCGTCGTGGCGCGGAACCTCGCGCGTGCTGCGGAGGCGACGCGGGCTACCGCTATCCTCTGGCACTTTGACGGCTCTCTCTGGGCAGGCGCTACCAGACTCGCCGACGGCACACCCGACCTTCATGTATGGGCCGCAGTCCATGCACGAATCCGGGGAATTCCTGCGGTTATCCGCGCTATTGATGAGCGCCGTATTGTGCACGCCGACGAGCTTCAGAATGACGAGACGAACGCCTGGCTTGTTTCGCTCGGCTTTGAGACGCTTGCGGCCGTGCCCCTTGTCCATCGTGATGCGGTCGTCGGGGTCGGACTCATTGATGGTGTCGAACTTCCGATACCTCGGCATGTTACGAAGGCGATCGAGGCTGTGGCGGCAGCGGGAGCCGGCGCCATAGCGCTCGCGGACACAATCGCCAGAGAGCGACTGGAGTGGCAGCGCGCCAACCAGGTCCTGACGACGGTCACCCGCGCAGCAAGCTCGTTAGACGCGGCCAGCGTCTTGTCCGCGATAGCGGAAGGTATCGGAGATGCCCTCGGTGACAGATTGTCGATGGCTTTTCTCGTCGCGGACGGAAGTGCGACGCGCCTGGCGATCTCAGGTGACGGTATCGGGGCCGTGGACCTTGCTGACACGCTTGTCGAGCGCGAAAGTTCACGGATGCCCGGGGTGGGCCCGATGTTGCTGTACCCGGCACTCGATGGGGAGCCCGAACTTGCAGCCCTGGGCTTCGGCAGGATACTCGTTGCTCCACTGCGACGAGGTGGGGCCGATCTCGGGTGGGTCGTGTCTGCCGATGGTTCGGACACGCCGTATTCGTCAAACGATGTCCGGGTCACGTCAGCGATTTGCGCGCAGGCGGCCCTCTCGCTTCACACGGCGTCACTCCTTGAGACAGAGCGCTCCTCAGTGTCGCGTCTCGAAGAGCTCGATCGTCTCAAAACGGCGTTTGTCGGAGCAGTGTCTCACGAGCTCAGGACGCCGTTGACGGCGGTGATCGGTTACGGCGAGATTCTTGCCGAGCAATCCACTGATCCAACAATCGCGATCTTCGTTGATGAGATGCGCCGTGAGGCAGGTGTACTTGAATCCATGATCGGGAACCTGCTTGACACCACACGGCTTGAGGCCGGCATGCTCCAGCTCAATCGGACCACCGTCGACCTAGCGGACATCATCCGGCGAGCCATGGAAGTAGTGATCCACGGCCACCGGGCCCGGACAATCAACCTCACCGAATCCGGTACACCGGCGGAGTGCACCGGGGACGCCGCCCGGCTGCGCCAGGTGTTCGTCAACCTGATCGAGAATGCCGCGAAGTATTCGCCCGGTGACAAGCCGATTGATGTGATCGTCGACTGGGGTCTGTACTCGTCGCTCGGCGCGATTGTCAGGATTACGGTTGACGACCATGGAACCGGAGTGCCGGTGAACCAAAGGCATGCGATCTTCCAACGTTTCCATAGGTTGGCGGCGGACGGAGGGACCCCGGGCACCGGTATCGGGCTCTACCTTGTACGGGCGCTCGTAGAGGCTCACGGCGGCGTTGCTGAGGTGATTGATCGTCCCGGTTCAACCGGTGCGAGGTTCGTGGTTGAACTTCCCATCGACTTGTAGGGCTTTCTCTCGCTGGGCGCGTTTTTGTTGGGGCCGCGAAGACCGTAGGCTTCGGGCAACCGTTTCAGAGGGGCCCGTCGCGGCCTCTTAGGCAGGAGGCCATCGTGCTGAAACCGTACGTCAGCGAAGCCTATTCAGATTTCTCGGATCCTACGGCAGCCGACTCGTATCGGCAGGCGCAGCGTGTTGTCGCGTCGCAACTCGGGCTGCACTGCCCGCTCGTCATCGACGGTTCGCCAATCAATACGACCGGCGTCATTACTTCGGTGAACCCGGCGAGACCCGATCAGGTCGTCGGCACAGCCGCCTCCGCGACATCCGCGCATGTCAACGACGCGGTCGATGCAGCCTGGCGTGCGTTTGGTGACTGGGCGGCGACTCCGGTGCGAGAGCGTGCTGAAATCGTGCACCGCATGGGCGACCTCATGAACGACCGCCGCTACGAATTCTCCGCGTGGATGACGTATGAAGCGGGGAAGAACTGGGCCGAAGCTGAGGCCGACACTGCCGAGGCGATTGACTTCTGTCGGTACTACGCCCACCAGGCCATCGCCATGGCCGACCCGGTGCCAACTGCGGAGTTCGTTGGCGAGTCGAACGAGTCGTGGCTCCAGCCACTCGGTGCCGGGATTGCGATCCCTCCCTGGAACTTCCCTCTGGCGATCCTTGTCGGCATGGCGGTCGGTCCGGTAGCAGCCGGTAACACGATCGTGATCAAACCAGCTTCGGCGACCCCGGTGGTCGGCTACAAGTTCATGGAGGTCGCCGTCGAAGCGGGAATACCGCCCGGGGTCATCAACTTCCTCCCGGGTCCCGGTGGCGAGATCGGTGACGCGCTGGTCGATCATCCCCGGACACGGTTCATCAACTTCACGGGCTCGAAGGAGGTCGGGCTTCGGATCGCGGAGAGGGCCGCGAAAGTGAACTCCGGTCAGAAATGGCTGAAGCGCGCCTACATGGAAATGGGCGGCAAGGATGCGTTGATCATCGATGAGACCGCAAACCTTGAGCTTGCTGCCCTCGATGCGGTGCGAAGCGCGTTCGGGTTCCAGGGGCAGAAATGTTCGGCGTGTTCCCGCCTCATTGTTATTGATGACGTGTACGACACTGTTCTTGAGCGCGTCGTTGCGCTTACCGCGGATCTGTCGATCGGCGACCCCACCGACAACAGTCCGATCGGGCCGATCATCTCGGCAGCTCAACACAAAGCGATACTGCGCGAGATCGATCTCGGCCGAGCCGAGGCTGATCTCGTTGCAGGCGGCGGTACTGCGGACCTCAACGGCGGGTACTACATCACACCTACGATTTTCGCGGACGTGGACCCGCGGGCGAGGCTCGCGCAGCACGAAATCTTTGGACCGGTGCTCAGCGTGATCCGTGCCCGAGACTTTGATCATGCGTTGGAGATCGCCAACGGAACAGAGTTCGGCCTGACCGGCGGGTTGCATTCCAGCGATCCCGACCGGATAGATCGCGCCAAGCGCGAATTCCACGTCGGGAATCTGTATATCAACCGGAAGATCACCGGAGCACTCGTCGGTATTCAGCCTTTTGGCGGATTCAACATGTCAGGCTCGAACGCCAAGGCGGGCGGACCCGACTACCTCCGCCTGTTCATGGAGATGAAGACGGTGGCCCAGCGTCTCTAGGCGTTGACTTCGGTTGTCGCGCGTAACTGCGATAATGCCGTCCACGGCAACAGAGAACAGGTGAACTAGGTGAGAGGACGGGGTTGGACGATAGTGGCAACCCTGGGTGCGCTCTCTCTCGTGGCAGCGGCGTGCGGGTCAGTGGATCCGACAATTGCCGGCGCCGGACCCCGCGGCGTGCCGACGACGCTACCGCCCCCGACAACGACAACCACACTCGATCCGTCGCTGACAGCAACCGAGGGATATTTCCAGATCCCTGTCGGCGGCGCCGACCTCTACAACGTCGCAAACGGCACAGTGGTGCAGACGATCGCGCAGGGACTCACCCTCGGATTCATTTCCCGATCCGGTGAGTGGCTCGAAGTGGTCACTCCGTGCGGCACCACGGCGTTCATGACCGACACTCAGGTGACCCCCGTTGCAAAGACGGTCTCACCTGCGACGTCGGATCTCTCCCAACTCGTGCTCGCATTGGACCCGGGCCACGGCGGGCGTGACTGGGGTGGTGTTGGTCCGACAGGCGCGTCAGAGAAGAGTATCAACCTCGACATTTCGCTTCGCCTGAAGCAGCTACTCGAGACACCGCACGAGATCGATTTCGTGACCGGCGCCATCACTCCCGGATCGTCGTATCCGGCGGTGAAAAGCGTTCTATTGACACGATCGCCGGACGGGCCGGACGGTGGCGATTACGAATTGGGTCTCGCATACCGGGCGGGCCTGGCGAACGCTGCCGGCGCCCATGCCCTTATCTCGATCCATAACAACACGGTGCCGACTCAGGAGGTCGATAGGCCTGGATCTGAAGTGTTCTATTCGTTGGCTGCGCCGGATTCAGATCGTCTCGCCGGGTTGATCTATGACGAGCTGGTCAAGTCTTTGGCGCCGTTTGACGCCAACTGGTCCGGTGGGACTCTGCTGGGAGCTCGAGCGCGGATGGACCCGAAGTCCGGTGGGGATTATTACGGCCTACTCCGGCGTGCGCAGATGCCGTCCGTCATTGTCGAGGGTGCGTACCTGTCTGAGCCCGAAGAGGAGGCCTTGCTAAAGTCCGCTGACTTCCAACAGGCGTACGCCGAGGGTGTGTATCGCGGCATTGTCCGATTCTTCACGACCGCTGATACCAGCAACAACATCTTTTCCCCCGAGCCGTTCCCCGACGATGCCGGTACGGTATCGACTCGGTCCTGCAAGATTCCGTCCCAAGCAGACGTGACACCGTGATGGCCCGACGACTGAGCCTGGGAATCGCCCTTCTGCTTGTGGCCGCAGCTTGTTCCGCCGCACCGAGCCAACCACCGGATTCCGGTTCGCCGACGCTCGGAACCCTCGCACCTTTGGTCACGACCACAACTGTTGCGGTTGCTACGACCTCAACGACATCTACCTCGACCACCACGACTTCGACCACTACGACGACCGTTGTACCCATCGGCGTACCTGATCCGGTCGTCCTCGGGGCGCCGTCCGAGCCTGGCGTTGACGGGCGATTCGCCGGTGTCGGCATGGCGACCGTTCCCGTCGGAGGTGCGGTGATCTTCACCGAGGGAGGCACCGAGCAGCTCGTCGTTGCGCGTGAGGGTCTCGTCTTTGCGGTGACCCAAGCCCTCGAAGATGGGTGGGTGGAGCTTGTCACGATGTGTGACACGACGGCCTGGGCACGCAGCGCCGACCTTGTCCTCAACGGACCGTCGCCCACGCAGACCGTCGGAAAGTTATTCGACTTTTCGCGCGCTGTGATCGTTCTTGACCCGGGCCACGGTGGTCCATGGAACATCGGTGCTGTCGCCGAGACCGGCCTCAAAGAAAAGGACATCAACGTGGATATCGCCCGTCGGGCCCGTGATCTGTTCCTCGCTCCCCATACCGTCGACTGGGAAACCGGCACAATCTATACCGGGGATCAGGTGCCGGCAGCTTCCCGGGTGATCGTCACGAGGACCGGAGCTGACGAGCTTGCAGATTACGAGGCCGGGTTATGGTTCCGTGCGGAGCTGGCAAACGCCATGAACGCCGATGCGTTTGTTGCCATTCACAACAATGCCGGTGACGAGAACAAACTCGAGACGCCCGGGTCCGACGCCTACTACCAAAGCCAGCTTGAGGACTCGCGCAGGTTCGCGACGATCATGGTTGAGGAATTCAGGCGGAGTTTTGCTCCCTTTGGAACGGATTGGGTGGGCGTGCGGGATGTCGGCGCCAAGTCTCGGCTCTCGACGAAGTTCCCCGGACAGCAATACTACGGTGTGCTCAAGAGGACGGAGATGCCCGCGGTCATTGCCGAGGGAGCGTTCATGTCGAACCGGTCCGAGGCCGATCTGTTGGCCACGCCTGAGTTTCGTCAGGCCTACGCCGAAGCCGTGTATCGGGCCGTCGTCCGGTTCCTCACCGACGATGCCTTCGGTGATGCTCCGAGTTTCGATCCCAAGAGCTGGGGTGGATTTGCGGGTTCCGGTGATGCCCGGCCGACGTGTGTCATCCCCTCACAAGGCGACCAGTAGCCACGCCCTCCCCATGTCGTCGTTCTTCGTGTACGCAATAGGGGAGAGCAATGGTTCAGGGTTAGGATCCTGCGTACTCCAAGCGGTCCACCACCGTGCCGTCCGGTGTTTGTAGAATCACGGTATCGCCGCCGTTGTTCCACACCGAGGTGCTGTTGCACCAGTAGACATCCTGCTCGGTGTCTTGGCCGCATCCGGTACGGAGGCGAATCACCGATCCGGCGGCGAGGGCGAACCCAGCCGGGAATGAGAACCGGTGAGTCGACGACTCGTCGCGGACGATGAAACCACCAAGGTTCACCGGGTCGGTGCCGCTGTTTGTGAACTCGATCCATTCCTCGACGAGGTTCTCATCGTCGGGGCCGGGAGCGTTTGGTTGTAGATCAGAGATCCCGAGGTCGCGGGGAACGGTGCCGCAGACGTCCCATCCCCACATGCCAATGGCACCCTCGAACGCCGCTTGCTCAAGTCGCTTCATCTTCCCGGACAACGTCGAGCCGTCCTGGAGGCCGAGGGCGTATCCACTCTCGACCAGGTCAGCGTTGACGAATGACGTCGGGGTGAATACGAGACGCAGCAGACGTCCGAACCGGTCCGTGTCTTCGCCGTCCGCGATGAGCCACACGGTGGAACCGGCGAGCTCTCGCAACCGATCTCTGGCGTTTGTGCCGAAACACTCGTCGTTTTCAGGAGCATTGATGCCAAGCAGTCGCACTTCTTCCCGGCGTCCGTTGACTTCTACGAGCATCGAGTCCCCGTCGAAGACCTCGACTACGGTTGCTTCCTCCGAGCCATCGGGCTGAGCAATCGTGGTCGGTGGGCTGGTCGCATCGGCGGTGCCATCCGGCAGAGTCGTAGATCGCCCGAGGTCCCGCGGGCCGCCGGGGGTCCTGTCGGGTACCCGGCTGGTCGAGGAGCAGGCCGACACCACGAGCGCGATGACAATGACAAGTCGGATGGTTCGCATGTCGAGACGCTAGCGGTTCGACATGCGAACCGTGGGACCGTTGGCGGATCGGGGACAGGGCTGGGTGGCCCTAGGCGAACATTGGGAGGATCTCGTACGAGCCGGCGAGCAGAGTCTCATGGTCAGCTTTCAGCCAGCCCCCGAGCACTGAGGCGTAGTACGAACGCGTGTCCAGCGTGTTGAGCACGTTTCCACGATTGTCGAGGTTGGTGAGGCTGGCCTGTTCGCCGTAGCGACCACCATTCACGCCGCCGCCGACGATCATGTGGCTGCTTGCGGTCCCGTGATCCGTGCCCGAGCCGTTCCATCCGGCACGCCTGCCGAACTCGGAGGTTGTCATGACCGCAACATTCGCCCCGCGACCCGCAGCATCGACGGTTGCAAAGAAGCTCTGGAGGGCGACATCGAGTTGCATGAGCAACTCGGTCTGCCGGTTCGCCTGATCCTTGTGCGTATCGAAGTCGCCCCAGCCGTGCACATAGATCACGCGCGGCGGTATCGGGCCGACGACGAGCGCAGCAGCTACTCGCATCGACTCACCGAGACTCGATGCTCCACCGGTGCGTTCCTCCGTCTCTACGGAATCCGCAGCCCCCAGGATTGAGTCAACCGTTTCTCCCGCCTCGACCGTAGTCGCGATAGCTGCCCTGACCCGATCGATGACGACGGTGTCATCGAAGGGCGCCGGTGCAAACTGTCCCCACATTGCCATCAGCTCGTCGGTTGTATCGACCCAGCGTGGCAGCGTTGGACTCAAGCCGGACATGTCCTGGAGGCCGATAACTGTTGCCGACGCTGCCAGCATGGCGGGGGAGACACCCGGCCCGACGGCGATCCCGGCGAGTGGGTCACCGGCGCCGACGGTACCGTCCAGATACCTTCCTAGCCATCCGGTTCCGGTCATTCCTGCGGGTGATCCCGACCACCATGTCGCCATCGAAGCGAAGTGGGAGAGGTCGGGACTTGGATATCCGACCCCCTCCACTATCGCTACCTGGCCCGTGGCGTACCGTTGAGCAACAAAAGCCAGCGAGGGATGCAGCCCTAGCTCCGCATCCACCGTGAGTGGCTCGTCGATTGCCATGTCGCGGCGGAGGTCGAAATACGTGTCCGTGGAATATGGGATGAAGGTGTTGAGTGCGTCATTGCCGCCCCCCATTTCAACCACGACGAGCGTGCGATCAATCCGGGGAGCGAGTGTTGTGGTGGGTGTGAGAGCACCCGCAGTCGTCGTGGTCACGAATGGCGCACCGGTGGTTGTGACGTTGGTTGGGTTTGCGCCAAACGTGTTGATCGCCCATCCCCCGACTGCGCCGACAGCAACCGTAGCCCCAAGGCCGGAGACGAACTGACGGCGCGTGAACGCCTTCTTGGACAGTTTCTGGTTCGGGTTCGTCATGTCAGGTGGTACTCCGGGGAATTGATCGCGAGAGCGACACGGATGGGGACAGTTGGCGCGGCCTCAAGTACCGCTGTGGTGTTTGGCGAAACATCAAAAAGGCCGAGTCGTCGCAGGATGTCCGACGATGACATGTCATCTGGGATCTCTCGGATACTGCCGGCAAGGTCAAAGGCGTGAACCAATGAGAACGGACTGAGCAAGCGGTCACCGGTCACGAACCCCGCGACATTCGGCGGGTTGAAGGGGAGGTAGTTAACCCGCTCAAGGGACCGAGCGAGGAACCGAAGTTCGGCGCCGGTGCCGAACGCCTGCAGAATTCCAGCCGCCCGTTCTAGCGGGGTACGGATCTTGATGCCGATGACGTCCCCATCGAGAAACCCGGAGGACGTTACGATCGCTCGTACCAGGGGCAGTATCTCGTAGTCAGCGGCGAATTCGGTGCTCAGCTCATCGAGCGTTTGAGAGTCCGGGACGGTTCCCACGAGTTCCTGGTAGAGCTTCGTGACGATGTTTCGTGACGTTGTTGGTTGGTCGAGCAGAATGTTTATGGCGTCGGCTGATCCAAGGTTTCCCGTAACACCGAGGTAGGTCTTCTCGTCGTCGTCATGGAACTCGGGCACGAACTGGCTTTCCCAGAGCCCGACCGAGGACAGATTGCGGTTGCGTCGCGATGGTCGATTGATGACCCATCCCGAGAAGGCGCGGGACGCCTCAATGACATCCTGTTCCGTGTAGTTTCCCCGCCCGATGGTGAACAGTTCCATGACCTCCCGACCGTAGTTCTCGTTGATGGCCCCTAAGCGGTTCTCGACACCATCGAGAAACACGAGCATGGCTGGATCGACGGTGATGGCGTGAAGCAGGTCGGCGAAGTTCCCGAGGGCGTTGTCCCTGATCGTCAGGTGCTGTTGCAGGATCAACCATCCCACGTTCACCTTTCGTGCACCGGTAGCGAAATGGTCGTGCCAGAACCATGTCATTCGCTCTTCGAGAGGATCCCGTCCCGAGGTGAGCTCGCTGAACAGATACCGCAGCGGCGCCTGGCGCTGTTCAATGCTGCGCGCCTCTTCGAAGTCTCCCGGTGCCTCCACTTCGGGAGTGTGTCGAACCGGTCGAGTTCGATCGAGGAGGGTGCCGATGGCGTCCTGTGGGGTGGCGAAGTCGGCGATGGTCGGGCCTGCGGCTCCCATTCCCATGCGTCGTACGACGTGACTGATTTGTTCCTGTGTGCTTGGCATACGTTTTCCCGGCGTTTGCTCGGGAGGCGGCCGCCCGCACGAAGGTCTGTGACCTTGTCGCCCCAAGGGAGGTGAGGTCCTCGACGGAGTTGGCGACTGTGTGCGGTGCGGCCGTCTCCGGTTGCGTTGTTGCTCACATGATGCGACCCACTTGTACGAGAAATATGAGTGCACTGTTCATTGTCTGTATGCGAGCCGAATCGCAGTGATTCGCGGAGTCGGCGCTACACCACTGTCAGGGAGTCTTGTCGGTTGCGGCCTCGACCGCGGGCTCTACCCGGCCGCTTGCGACCGGCTCCCGGAACCGTGCCGTCTCGCGGCGGCGGCGACGAACGGCCCAGACCACCGCTGTACCGCCTCCGAAAGCGACCGTCACTGTCGGGATCCAGAACGAGAGTACGCTGACGACGGCATCACTCGGCCGGATCGCCAAGGCAATGGCATAAGTCACCGCAGCCGCCAAAGGCATCATGAGCATCGGTGCGACGTTTGCGAACGGTGGTCGACCAGTGAGAGAGGGGAACACGGTCGCCTCGTCGGGTCGCCGCCCCCGACTCGCCCACCAGACCAGTCCCAACAAGGCGCCGAGCTTGAGAGCGCCCCACGGCACGCTGGCCAGGACGGGGATCGACACGACCAGGATCAGACCCACCGAAATCGCCGTCCAACGTCGAGTTGGAACCCAGCGTTCCGGCCAGACGTAGCCGATCAGCCAATGTGCAAGGGTTAACCCGCTGCCGACTGCGAGGGCATAGACCGCGAACTTGTCTGCTGGCCAGACGCCGACATCGAACCCCATTTCGATGAGTTCGGGGTCCTTGATCGTCTCGGGAAGCCAGTAGGTCATTGACCACCACCCCCAAAAGACGCCCAGGCCTGCGGCAACTCGTCCCAAAGTGCGGCGGTCACCGGCGACGGCCCATCTGCGAAACAGGTACCAGAGGGTGACCAGGCTCAGCAGCCCGTGCCAGCCGGCGAAATAGCCGGGGAAGAACGGTCCGATCGGTCCGTCGCTGTACAGCTCGGGAGTTATGACCCCTTCGACGATCCATCCGAAGGCTGCGCCGGCAAGCACCATCCCGGCAAGTGTTGTCCCGCCGCGGGCGACGAACCAGAGACCGACGAGCACCGGGATCATGTAGAACGTCACAAGAATTGCGGTATCGCCGCCATTGCCGATGCCCTGAATGTACCAGTACATCTTTTCTGATCCGATGACCATGATGAAGGCACTCAGCGCGACAAACGCAACCGTACGCCAGAACCGGGCAAACCGGGTGAGTGTGAACATCGATTTCATTGCTTTAGCCTGCCGCGTTTAGGCGCTACCCGCCATCGGGTATTCCCCTGAGGCAACCCTGAGGCGCGTCCGGGTTGTTGGTTTTGAGGCGATCTGTCCCGAGTCCTCGCGGTGGCGGCCACGTCGAGCGCCGTGGTCCGTCGACGACTGCGCACGGCCCAGACCACTGCGGCGCCACCTCCAATGGCGACGGACAGAGTCGGTATCCAAAAGGAAAAGATGCTGATAAACGCGTCACTCGGTCGGACTGCCAGGAGAGCCGCATACGAGAGCGATGCGGTGAGAGGCATGAGAAGGATTGGAGCGACATTGGCCGGTGGTGGGCGTCCCCTGAGTGCCGGGAATACTGTTGGTTCACCGGCTTGACGTTTGCGGTTAGCCCACCACACAATCCCTAACAATGACCCCAGCTTTGCGGGGCCCCACGGCACAGCCGCGAGGACAGGAGTCGAAATGAGGGCCGCCACCACGAGGGTTACTACCGTCCAGCGCCGAGTCGGTTCCCAGCGTTCAGGCCAGACGTAGCCGATTAGCCAGTGGGCAGCGGCCAGCCCGGTTCCGAACACGAAGGCGTACACCGCGAACTTGTCCGCTTGCCACACGCCGGCGTCGAATCCCATGTTTGCGAGCTCCGGATCGTTGATCGTGTCGGGCAACCAGTAGTACATCGACCACCAACCCCAGAAGACTCCAATCGCGGCTGCGACCCGTCCGAGTTGTCGCCGGTTTCTCGCCACCGTCCATTTACGAAACAGGTACCACAAGGTGACAACGCTAAGAAGGCCATGCCAGCCGGCGAAGTAGCCGGGAAGAAAGGGCCCTAGCGGGCCATCGCCGTAGAGCTCGGGGGTGAAGACACCTTCCATGACCCATCCAAGCGCGGCCCCCGCCAGCACTACCCCGGGTAGACCGGTACCGCCGCGGGCGAGGAACCAGAGACCAACGAGAACCGGGATTATGTATATCGAAACGGCGATCACCGGATCCCATCCACTCCCGACACCCTGGATGTACCAAAACACTTTCTCCGACCCGACGGTGACGATGAAGGCGCTTAGCGCGACGAAGGCCAGGGTTCGCCAGAACCGTGTGAACCGACCGAGGGAAAGCAGCGATCTCATAGGGACACCTTGCATCACCGCGGTGGCCTCCACAATCGGGTACTCCCCTGATACGACCCTGACGTGACCCCGGTGTGGCTACGTTGGTGTAGAGGCTATCTGTTCCTCGTCCTCGCGGTACCGTCGGACGACACCGAGGAGCTCCCAACCCAGCATTGCAAAATCGGCCGCGAGAGCGAGACCCGCAATGCGTACCCACGGCCCTCCGAGCCAGGCAGCCAAAAGCAGCAGCCCGAGGGCGATCAGGTGAGCAACGAACTGGCGCCGCGGCCCCTTCACCGGGAGAAGCTGGCGCATGTTTCGTATCTTGACCTGCCCGACCAGGTTGTGGCGAGTGAGCACGTTCTGGAGGTGCAACCAGGAGAGAAACGGCACGATCTTGTACAACATGCCTTGTACAACTGACACGGCAAAACCGATAACTAACACGATCCCGAACGAGAGCGCAAGCTTCGGTTCCGCCAGATCTACCAGACCCGCCACGGCGGCGATCGTAATCAGTCCGGCAAGGGCGAGGGAACCCATACCCGTTCGCCAGGCGTCGGTGGTGATATCGCGGATCTTGCGTCGGCGCCGCGTCTGAAGCCAGAGCGTCACGACCGCATAGGCGCCGAGGGTTAAGGCAACTCCGACTATTCCGATATTGGCGATAACCGGCCATCGGTTGAGTCGACCAAGGGTCCACGCAACCAGTGCAACGAACCCAACCGCGGGCAGATACTCCTGGACGATCCGCGGATACGGTGGTGTGACCTGGAACAGAGGGACGACCTGGTACGACACACCCATGACGAGGAGACCAACCCACCCTCCTAACGCCCAGGCAGCGTGAATGTCGGTGAGGTCACGGCGCAGCGGTACCCATCCGGCGTGGCCCGCAAGAAGGTACACACCGAGTCCCGCGACCGCGAGCAACGAAAGGACGGAAAGGCCCATGGCGCGCCCGGTGGGATTGCGCCGGGTCTTCCAGGCCGCAGCGAGGGCCGCCGGAATGAACAGGCCAAGACCCCCGCCCAGCAGGATTGTCCCGAACCGTGTGATGTCGGGTAGCCCGGTGCTCAGCCCCCAGGCCATGGCAACGACGCCGGCTGCGACACCCAACTGCGAGGCGGGAGCAACCCAATCGCTGCTTGGCACGGAAACACCGGTAACGACGGGCAGCACCTGAACGATTGCGCCGAGCATGACCAGCGTGATGAACCCGAGGGTCACAAGGTGTGTTGCAGCCAGGAGCGAGGGTACCCAGCGGCTTGAGAACGCCGCGTCCCCGGCGAACACGAGGAGTAACCCGCCGGCGGAGCCAAGAAACGGCGCGACGAGGAAGGCACGCAGGGGCACCCACAGGCGTGGCATCCGATCGAAATGGAGATCACTGCTACCGGGAATCACCGCTCGACATCTTGCCCGACAGCCCTCTCAGCCGCCGCATCGCCCACTCGCCACACGAGGATTTCAAATGCGGTTTGGCTACCGGGCAGGGTCCGATGCGCGAATCCGCGGGCAGCCAGGATGCCGTACAGCGGGAACGGTTCGCGCCTGTGGAGGATGCGGAGGTGATCGCCCGGGCCGAGGTTTTCGACAGCTGAAAGACTTTGTTCCAGAGGTCCGGGTGGTTCGAGACCGCTCACGTCGAGGATCTGCTCCACTGGTTAGTCGACCTCTCTCATCTGGTCGACGACGTCGGGAGCATCCCCTGCGAGGGACCTGTCCGTCATTGGGTAGAGGATCTGTTCCTCCTTCATGTTGTGTTGCTGAGTCAGGACCATGAGAGTCTCGGCCTCACCGAGGAAGGCCTCCGTGTCACGATCCGTCAGTGCGGCGGTCATGGAGACCAGAAGTGCACGGATCTGGTTGTGTTCGATACGCATCATCGCCGTCGGCCCGGTTGTCATTCCGGTACGCGCCTCGAAAGCCGGGAAGAGTACCTCTTCCTCTCGGCGAAGGTGCAGTCTGGTGAGATTGTCAAAGGCGGTGAATTGCTCATCGGCGCCCGCCCAGTCGCCCGCATCCACCGCGGCCTCTGCTTTGGCGAACAGCTCGTCGCATTCCCGATGTTCGTGGGTCATGTACCCGGCGACATCTCCCATGGTCAGTTCCTTTCGATCAACGTTCGGCGAATCATATACCCGGGTCTGTGACATCAAGCCAGCACGTGAAAACGTGGAGCATTGGACTAACGTCGGGGGTACGTGGAATGGAGGTTCGACATGGAGTTGACGAGTTCATCTTTCGCCAACGGAGAAAAGATACCGACACGTCTCGCATTCGCGGTACCGGCAGACCCGGGCCCGATCGCATTCAGTGACAATAGGAATCCACATCTCGCCTGGACCGGTGCGCCCGACGGCACCCGGTCGTATGTGGTGACCTGTATTGATCACGACTGTCCGAGCGCGCCCGACGACGTTAACCAACCCGACCGAGAAATCCCGGAAACACTCCCACGTATCGATTTCACCCACTGGCTGCTGGCGAACATTCCGGCTTCGACGACCGAGATCGCCGAGGGTTCACACTCCGAGGGTGTCACCACCCGCGGCAAGGCGGCCGATGCAGCTCCTATCGGAGTGCACGGTCAGAACGACTACACCTCCTGGACCGCGGATGATCCTGATCTCGCGGGCCAGTGGAACGGTTATGACGGGAGTGCGCCGCCGTGGAACGACTCGATAGTCCACCACTACGAGTTCACGGTGTTCGCTCTCGATGTCGACAGACTTGATCTTGCACCGGGATTCACCCGTGACGAGTTGACGGCCGCGATGGCCGGGCATGTCCTGGACAGCGCCTCGATAGTCGGCGCCTACGCCACGAACCCAAGACTGCACTGACGGCTACGAATCCGATCGCAGTCCAAGAGGTACGGGTCGTCTGGAACGTAGGAGAGGGGTGGCTCCACGCTTGGGCCACCCCTCTCTTGTCGCTCCAACACTGGCTACAGATACGGAGCGAAACCGGGTCGGGAATGAAAGACCGCTAGAACTGCGCCTCCTCTGTCGATCCTTCCAAGGCCAACGTCGATGATGTGCCACCGGCGATTACCTGGGCGACCTGGTCAAAGTATCCGGCACCCACCTCGCGTTGGTGGCGGGTTGCGGTGTAACCGGCCTCTTCCATGTTGAACTCATCGGTCTGGAGTTCGACATAGGCGCTCATGCCACGAGTGACGTAGTCGGACGCGAGCTCGAACATTGACGCATTGAGGGCGTGGAAGCCGGCGAGCGTGATGAACTGGTAGGCGTACCCCATGGCGCCGAGTTCCTTCTGGAACCGCGCAATGGTGTCGTCATCGAGGTGCGCGCGCCAGTTGAATGACGGCGAACAGTTGTATGCCAGCATTTTGTCCGGGTACTCGGCTTTGATCGCCGCTGCGAACTTCCCGGCAATCTCGAGATCGGGGGTGCTGGTCTCGCACCAAATCAGATCGGAGTACGGTGCGAACGCAAGACCCCGCTTGATTGATGCTTCGAGACATGGCCTGGTGTAGAAGAACCCTTCAGGAGTACGTTCTCCCGTCAGGAACTCTCGGTCACTTTCGTCGACGTCGCTGGTCACAAGGTTCGCTCCGAGCGAATCGGTGCGAGCGACGACGAGCGTTGACACACCCGACACGTCTGCCGCCAGGCGGGCCGCGGTCAGTGTCCGAACATGTTGCTGGGTCGGTACCAGGACCTTGCCGCCCATATGGCCGCACTTCTTCTCCGCGGCGAGTTGATCTTCATAGTGCACCGCCGCGGCGCCGGCTTTGATGTAGCTTTTCGCCAACTCGAAAGCGTTGAGCTGACCTCCGAAACCCGCTTCAGCGTCAGCGATGATGGGCACGAACCAGTCACGACGGACGGTCCCTTCGGACCATTCGATCTGATCTGCGCGCTGGAGAGCGTTGTTGATGCGCCGCACGAGCGCCGGTCCCGAGTTCACCGGATACAGCGACTGGTCGGGGTACACCTCCTCTGCAATGTTCGCATCACCCGCGACCTGCCAGCCCGAGAGGTAGATCGCTTTGAGACCGGCCTTCACCATCTGGACCGCCTGGCCACCCGAGAGAGCGCCGAGCGCGTGCACATAGTCTTCCGATCGGAGGAGGTCCCACAACTTTTCCGAGCCACGTTTGGCGAGCGTGTGCTCGATGGGGAACGACCCCTGGAGCTTTACGACATCTTCTGCGCCGTACGGACGATCCACCCCTGTCCATCGTGGCGATGTCTCCCATTCCCGGGTGAGTTCGGCGGCTCGCTGGTCTGCTGTTGTCATTGTGCTATCCCTTCAGTGAACGTATTCGGAATCGAGGAGTTCGTACGCCGGAAGTGTGAGAAACTCGGGGAAATCTGTGGCCAGGGCTACCGTGTTGAGAAGTTGTGCGGCTTGTACGAACCGTCCCTGAGCGAAGACGTCGTCGCCTACTTCGGTTCGAATATTCTCCAGCTCCTCGTCGGCGAACGAACGGACGAGATCACGGGTGATCGTGCGCCCGTCTGCCAGTGATGCGCCGTGTGCTGTCCACTGCCACAGCTGTGATCGGCTGATCTCTGCTGTCGCGGCATCTTCCATCAGGTTATAGATGGCTGCTGCACCGTTGCCGGTGAGCCAGGAAGCGAGGTAGCGAATGGCAACATCGACGTTGATTCGAACACCACGTTCGGTGATGGCGCCGCGGGGCACGTCGAACGTGATGAGATCTTGCTGGTTCACGCGCACGTCGTTGCGCTGGTTATCGATCTGGTTTGGCTTCGAGCCCAGCACGGAGTCGAAGATCTCTGTCGCGATGCCGACGAGATCCGGATGTGCGACCCAGGTACCGTCATGCCCAGCCTTGGCCTCGCGTTCTTTGTCCTCGCGTACTTTGGCGAACGCCCTGGTGTTGATCCTCTCATCGCGCCGAGATGGGATGAAGGCGCTCATCCCACCCATAGCGTGGGCGCCACGCTTGTGGCACGTTGCAATGAGCAGTTCGGTATACGCGTGCATGAACGGCACCGTCATACCTATGTCGCCACGATCAGGAAACACGCTGTCCGGTCGGTTTCGGAACTTCTTGATGGCCGAAAAGATGTAGTCCCATCGTCCGGCATTGAGACCCACCGAGTGCTCTCGAAGCTCATAGAGGATCTCATCCATTTCGAACGAAGCGAGAATCGTTTCGATGAGCACCGTGGCCTTGATGCTGCCGTGTGGAATTCCGAGATGGTCCTGAGCGAAGACGAACACATCGTTCCAGAGTCGGGCCTCCCAATGGTTTTCTAGCTTTGGTAGATAGAAGTACGGTCCGGATCCGTCTGCGAGGAGCCGCTTGGCGTTGTTGAAAAGCGTCATCCCAAAGTCAAAGAGGCTTGCGGACACCGGCTCGCCGTCGACCATCATGTGCTTCTCGGTGAGGTGCCAGCCGCGCGGGCGGACCATCAACGTCGCGACATTGTCGTTCAGCGAATACTGTTTGCCGCGATGATCGGTCAGCTCCAGATCTCGTCGTACAGCGTCAAACAGGTTGCGTTGCGCGATCGTCACGTTCTCCCAGGTCGGTGACATTGAGTCCTCAAGGTCTGCCATGAATACCCGGGCTCCCGAGTTGAGGGCATTGATCATCATCTTCCGGTCACAAGGTCCGGTGATTTCACACCGTCGGTCTTCAAGGTCACCGGGCGGTGGCGACACCGTCCAATCCCCGTCGCGAACGTGCGCGGTAGCGTCGAGGAAGTCGGGCATGTCACCGGCATCGAGCGCCGTCTGGCGTTCGATGCGGTCGGCCAGCAGCGTCCGTCGCGTCGCATCGAATCGGTTGTGAAGCTCCGCAACGAATGCGAGCGCCGCATCGCTGATAACTGATTGTGCCTCTGTGGGGATAGCGGTAGTGAGTTCGTACGCCACAGACCCGTCCTTTCCTCTATGAAACGACAGCATGTCGTGTGTGTCCGAGTGCGGCAACGACATTCTCCGATAAAGTCGGCTAATCTTTTGTCAATGGATAAGACCGATGGCTCAATTCAGACCGATCTTTTCGATTCGCTTCTTGTTGGCCGGCAGATTCGCTTCGCACGCACCGCCGCGGACCTGACGCTCGACGACCTCAGCGAGCGGGTTGGGCGATCTGCGCCGTTCCTTTCCCAGCTCGAAAACGGCAAAAAAGAGGTGAGTCTGCGCCTGCTCAACGAACTTGCGACAGCTCTCGATGTGCCTGCACGAGATCTTCTCGACTCGACACCGCCGACCCGGCGTGACGAGCTTGAGATTGCTGTCGAGCTGGCGCAGCGGGACCCGCTGTACCAGGGGTTCGGTCTCGGGAAGTTCAAACCGTCCGCGAAGATCCCCGACATCGCGCTTGAGCACATCGTGAAGCTTTATGACGAACTCCGTGGCCGGTCCGTGCCGAACATTGTCACGCGCGAGGAAGCTCGGATCGCGAATGCGGAGCTCCGAACCGAGATGCGCAAGCGGGGCAACTACTTTGGCGAAATAGAAAGGCTGGCGCGTGACGCTGTCGGCGCAATCGGCTACTCAAAATCCGGGGCTCTGAGCCAGGGCGACATTGATGATCTGGCAAAATACCTGGGATTTACCATTCATCGCAGTCAGACGGTGCCCCCATCTGTTCGATCGCTTACCGATCTTCGCCATAAGCGTATCTACATCGCCCAGCGCGACGCCCTCGACAATATTGGGGCCCGCAGCGTGATTCTGCAGACGCTTGGCACCTTTGCCCTGGGTCATCGCCCTCCGAAGGATTTCACCGAGTTCCTGCACCAACGGGTCGAGACTAACTATTTCGCTGGTGCTGCACTCCTTCCCGAGGTTGCCCTGGTTCCTGCGCTACAAAAGGCGAAGGAGGCCCGTGACCTGTCCATCCAGGACATGAAGGACGTCTATTCGGTGTCGTTCGAGATGGCAGCTCATCGGTTTACCAACCTTGCCACCGAGCACCTGGGTCTGAAGGTCCATTTCGTACGGTCCGACGAAGAGGGGATCATCTGGAAGGCGTACGAGAACAACGACGTGCCGTTCCCCCGGAATTCGGTGGGTGCGATTGAGGGTCAGAGACTGTGCCGCGAGTGGGGAACACGCCAGGCATTCCATTCGGCCGACAAGTTCGCAATCCACTATCAGTACACGGACACCGACGACGGGACGTGGTGGTGTGGGACACATGTTGAAGCGGGGCGTGACCCGCTGAGCGCGATTACGGTCGGTGTGAAGTTCGACGACGCCAAACACTTTCGTGGCCACGGTACGGATCGGCATTCGGTATCGCGGTGCCCTGATGGCAATTGCTGTCGCCGGCCCTCGGATGCGCTTGCGGCTCGGTGGGATTCGTACGCGCTGCCATCGGTTCGTCCCAATTCTCATGTGCTTGCCGCGATGCCCGTCGAGACGATCCCCGGAGTCGATGTTGCCGAGATGTACGAGTTCCTCGAACGCAACGCCCCGCGCGGCTAACTCTCCCCGTTTTGGGAGTCTGTGGGGACCCTGATGATGCGGCGCAGTTCGCCCTCGGCGTTTAGTACCAGGATCTCCCCGTCGTTGTCCGTGCCGAAACTCGTGATCATGCCGAGGCGACCCAGGTCGCGCTCCCACGAGCGCATCCGGGTGGGCACGCCGTCGACCATCTTGAGGGTACGAACCCACCCAACACAGAAATCACCGTACACATAGTTCCCCCACAGCTCCGGCAGGGCATCGCCGTAGTACACGGGACCTCCAATGAGCGCACAGAGATACTCGTAGAGGATCGGCACGGCAGGTTCGGCGAGTCCGGTTCGGTCGCATATGTCGGCTTCGTAACACAGAGCGCCCTCCACGATGGGCCACCCAAAGTTCGTCGCACCAGCCGTTTCAAGCGGGAGCACGTTGATCTCTTCCGATTGCTCCTGGCCCACATCGGTGATGTAGATCTCGTTTGTCGCGACGTCGAAGGCGATTCTCCACGGATTGCGCAGGCCGTAGACGAACAGCTCCTGACGACCACCTCCGTCAACAAACGGGTTGTCGGGCGGGATTGCGTACGGGTCACCTCCATCGACGTCGAGGCGGAGAACGCCGCCGAGCAACGTGTCGGGGTTCTGAGCGTTGCGGAACTGGTCACCGATGCCGCCCCCGTCGCCGAGTGTGAGGTAGAGGTAGCCGTCGGGGCCGAACAGCACATGACCGCCGTTGTGATATTGATGAGGTTGGTCTTGTTTGAGGATCGTCTTGGTGAACCGAGCGCTTGAGTCGCCGGCCCGTTG
>BDTL01000087.1 GCA_002898115.1 bacterium BMS3Bbin02
GGCAGGATGGAGCACTCGGGCGGAGGCCTCGAATCCCCCCGGAACGGCCTCAACAACCGATCCCTTTCCCCAAGATTTCCTAATCCAGTCGGCCGGGTCCGGCACATCACACACAACCATCGACACTCTCGTCCCTCCCGAGCTTCCGCTGACCGGCCTCGCCTTCCTGCATCATGCCGCATGGACAGTCGCACCATCAACGGATGTAGCGACCCGGATTTGCTGCCCGGTCACAAGACGGCCGTGATCACCGGGATCGATGACGACGACCGGAACCTTGATCTGATAGATCTCGTCGGCCACGATTGCACCGAGGGCGACGATCTCATCACCGACAGCCATCACGATCGCCGCGGGAGCGGTGCCGTTTCTGATCGCCTCGGCAAGGACCGACGAACCCGAACTCGAGCCGCGCCCGCGCTCCATCACCAGCACGGCTCCAGCAAGGTTGACACCGACCTGGGGATGTCGACGATCGGTGATCTCACCTGTCTCGGCATCCAGACCGCCCCAGAAACTCAACGGTTCATCGAGACGGAGCACCATCCCCTCGGCGCTGCCCGGCGACAGCGTCCGGCCTTTGATTGGCGGTGGTTGGACACTCACTGCGGTCCCCACACGGACTCATCGCGCACGACTCGACCGGCAATCGCGGACTCGACACAATCGCTCGTAGCCCCGAACACGACGTCGACACCGATGTTTCCCGGCGCGTAGTACGCCCACTTCGCTGAATCGGTCATGGCAACACCACTCCGTTCGGCCATGACAGGTGTCACATACGTACACGTGTCGGTGACGAGCTGGATACCGGCATTCTCAAGCTGATCTACCCAGCCTCGCTGCCGGATGGTTGCCAGAACCTCGCGCCCGGTCGAGACGTAGAAGTCGATCGACGGGTGGACCGGTCGGCCATCGAGCAGGTTGACCAGCCGTTCGAACTCGGTCACCGAGTAGTGCGGGGTCCCGAGGCTGACGATCCCAAGCTCATCACTGGTCGACGTGCTCAGGTCGTCGCGGGCATCACGAATCATGTCGGCGTGGACGGCGATCCGTCGCGAAGGGACGCTGCCGCCACCCGCCGTAACCAGGTCAGGAGCCTCGGGTGTGCTGCCCACACAGTGGAACAAACCCACCGATCCGGACGACGCAGCCGCGGCCCCGATCGCTTTCAGCCGGTCTTCACTGACTTCAGAAGGCAGCCCGACGATCACTGGCACCCGCGATCCGACGAGCCCTCCCATCAGATGACCGAGCACCTGATAGAACACCTCGACATCGAATAGGTGCGGTGGCAACCCGGTTACGTCGACGACGACCTCGGCGACCCTGTTTTCGTCAAGGTGGAGACCGGCCGCCGGGGCACGTCCGGTGATCGCGGCACAGATGTCTATGAAGTCGCCGTATCGATGGGTGCGCGCTCCGAGGACCGAGTTCACGAACACGATCGCATTCGACTCGGCCCATGCGATATGGACGCCAAACTCCGGCCGAACACTCAACTGGTAGGGGGCGCACGTCCACGTCGGCTGGCACCCCATGTCCTCGTAGTACTGCATCAACCGTCTTGCCCGGGTCGCGGTCTCCGGTGGACCTTGGTACAGCTCCGGATGTAGGAGGTCGAGCGAGGCAACGTTGAGCGTGGTTGGGACCCGCACCAGGCTCCCGCCTTCCGCAAGCTTTGCGGCGAAGTCGATGCCGGCTTGCCCGTGGTCAAGGCATGAATCGATGTGGGCGCCGGTGATGTCGAGTAGCTTCCCAGCCCCCATCGCATTCGCTACCCGGGTGACGACTCGCATCGCAAGCGCCCTGCCCGGTCCGAACTCGCCCGCCAGGGCGGATCGATCGGCGTCTGTCAGTGAGAGAACCACACAGCGACATTAGCGCTGACGACACGGCTTCTTCCGTCGCCGACCGACGATAGGTACCATCGGATTGGTAGACGAGAGGACAAGCATGGCATGGATCGAGACCGTCCCCGATGATGAGTGGGACGGGAAGCTCGGCGAGTTGTACGACGGCGTCGTCGACAAGACCTACGGTCGGGTCGACGAGATCATGGCCGTCCACTCGCTTGACCCCAAGGGCCTCGAAGCACATGCCACGCTCTATGCCTCGGCAATGGCGGGCACCAAGACGCTGCGCAAGGTTGAACGCGAACTCGTCGCACTCGTGGTCAGCCAGGTCAACGAATGCCACTACTGAGTGACGCATCACCGGCGCGGTCTGCGCCGCCTGCTCAGAGACGACGCTCTGCTAACCCGCATCGAAGCCGACTGGCGCACGGCGGGGCTCAGCGAGCAACGCCTCGCCATGTTGACGTATGCGGTAAAACTCACCCTGCACCCCGCCGACATGGTTGAGACCGATGTCGAGAACTTGCGCAACCACGGCTTCAGCGACGTCGACATTCTTCACATCGTCGAAGTCACGGGTTACTACGCCTACGTGAACCGTATCGCCGACGGCCTCGGTGTCTCCCTAGAAACCTGGATCCCCGGCGACTGAACATGCTCCGGAAGCGCCCGCCACAGTTAGTCGGTGGCCCTGGTGATCCCCAACGCATCTTCGATCCCGTCGAGTCGGTCGTGCAGCCGAGCGATCTCGGCATCGGTGGCGACGTCATCCTCCTCCACAAAATGAGCCGCGACGAGACCGGTGAAGAGGCCAAGCAGCCCGATACCGAACAGCATCAGGATCACCGCGAGAACTCGACCCGAGAATGACTCCGGAGAAATGTCGCCATATCCCACCGTGGTTGCAGTAACAAAGGCCCACCACACGCCATCCCACGGCGTCCCGATGCCCGGCTCAATAACCGAAATGAGCACACCAAAAGAGAGGGCGATGATCACTGTGATGCCAACCACTAACCCGAGTCCGCCGCGATGGGACAGCCGCTCCACAGCCCTGCCACCTCGGATCAAGATGGCAGCGAGGCGGAACAGTTTCAGCAACCGCAGGGCCGGACCGAGTCGCCACAAGCGAAGCATCCTGGATGAGCTGAGGGCCGTGAGCACGGGGAAAGAGCTCGCCACGATGAACACATCTAACCACGCCGACTTCAGGTACGCCTTGCGGTCGTCGACGAGCCAGAGCATCACCGTGAGATCAACCAGGAAGACGAGCCAAATCAACCAGTCCACGACGGTCGCGAGCTTGACCCAGACCGGATCGGACGCGCTGAGTTCGATCACTAAGACCGGCAGAACAAACAACGCTGCCACGATCAAAGGGATCTCTAGATACCGGCGTGCCCTTTCGGCCCGAGGGTTCAGGTCAACTGCCACACCACCAGTGTTGCGCACCGAAGACCGTTGACCAAGGACCGATACCTCTAGACGCGATCGAACGGCTTAATGTATGCGTTCCGCGATCAGACGCAGATCACACGCGAGGAGGAGACATCCAACCACCATGGCGCCGCAACTCAGACTCCTGACCTTCCGCCCCATTCTCGTTCCAAAGCCGTGGGGTGGTCGTGCGCTGGCCCGGTTCGGAAAGGACCTCCCTCGCGATGTCCTCGTCGGTGAGAGTTGGGAACTCGCCGACCTTCCCGACGGTACGGCCGTGGACGCGACCGAGACGCATTCGCATGTGGTCGGTGGACCGCACGACGGCTGGACTCTCTCCCATTTGATCTCAACCTACGGAACGCGCTTCCTCGGTTCCGCACCGCCGACACCGGAAGGCTATTTCCCCCTCCTCCTCAAGCTGCTCGACGCCGACGAGAATCTGTCCGTGCAGGTACACCCGGACGAAGCCTACGTCGCCGAACATCCCGCGACGTGGCTGAAAACTGAATCGTGGTACGTGCTCGATGCACGACCCGGGGCAGTGCTGTACATCGGTTTTCGTCCCGGCGTGACGTTCGGGGATGTCGAGAGTGCGGTCGGAACCCGTGCGCTCGTCGAGTTCCTTCAACCCTTCGATGCCCGCCCGGGCGACTTTCATCACCTCCCGGCCGGAACCGTCCACGCTCTCGGCGCCGGAGTCGTCGTCGCCGAGACACAGACACCGAGCGACACGACGTTTCGAATGTATGACTGGACGGAGGAGTACAGCAGGGCGCCGCGCACGCTTCATGTCACCCAGGCGCTGGAGACACTCAAGCTGGTGGCCGAAACTGATACGTTCCTCCCGGCGTCGGAATCCGAGGGCACCCGGCTGTTGATCACCACCGACCACTACTGGCAGCGCGAACATCAAAGCGACGGCGACACTATCGAGTTACATCCGGTGCACGAGCTCAGGGTGTTGATGGTGACAAACGGAACTATCCACACACGTGTCGGCCAGGCAGAGACCGAGACGTACCCCGTCGGATCAACCATCCTGATCCCCGCGTCGGTCGTCGGAAAGACAACAGTGAAAGCCGGCTCCTCCACCGTCGTGCTTGAAATCGGATTGGTCGACGCTCCACGGTGAGTCCTGCCGGATTGAAGGAGTTCGGATC
>BDTL01000088.1 GCA_002898115.1 bacterium BMS3Bbin02
CCGCCGCATACGCCTGGCGTTCCGGGTCGCAGTTCTTGCGCCCTCGGGGTCTCGTCACCGCATATGCCGTCGCGGCTCCAAGCAGCACGATGGCAACACCGATCGGCCCCCACGGCACGCCGCCAGCACCAACATCGGTACCCGTGCCTTCTTCCTCGGCGCCGGGTTCGTCGACCGATGTGGATCCGGGTTCCGTCTCCGAGGCTTCATCACTCCCTCCGGTGTCCTCACCCAGGACCTCGCCGGGTAGGAGTCCGTCGGCGATGACAACTCCGGTCGCCGTGCATGTGCTTCCACGTTTGGTGACATCGACAGTGAACGATCCGTCGCCGGTGTCGATCTTGAATACGTCACTCGCCCCATTCGTGTACGTGAACACCATGTCGATGATCTTTTCATAGACCGCGAGCTCATCACTCGAGAACGTCGAGAGGTCACGCGCAAAGACACTCCCCAAGGTTGCTGTGGTGAAGTCGATAAAGAACAAATCGCCAGCGGAGGGAATACACTCCCCGGATCCTCCACCGGTCTGCACTGCAACTCCGGCAGAGGATCCGGCCGTGTACAACAGGGTTTCAGCCCGCACCGGCGCGTCATCGCCGAAAGCCTCGGGCTGCGGGTTGACAACCATTTTGGCGTGAACCGCGTCGGACCCGTACGGGTTGGGAAGCAATACGCTCAACGGCGGAGCGGGGCGCGGATCAGAAACGGCAATTGGGCCGCCATCCGAGGTAGATGCAAAGAACTGTTGCGTGAGATCCGAGTCGAGAACGCGAACGGGAGCTACCAGTACGACAAAGTTGTCCTTGACGAATGCCAACGCTCCGATCGGACCAAACGGCCGGATCCCCGTGTCCTTCATACGGTAGGTCTGGACAATGGGCGCGCCACCTCGAGTGCACCGCAGCTCAATGATCCGACTGGCCCGTTCGGCCAACACGGCATGGCTGTCATCGGAATACCAAGCACTCAACGCGTCAAACGTGAACAGAGGGTCCGGCGCCGACACCGTCGACCCCACCCATGCGCGACCAACGTACGAGGCCGAGGCGCATGCAGCATCAAAAGGCTCGGCAAGCTCGATCCCTGCAACGACCTGCAGCGGCTCCTGGACCTTGACGGGTCCCTCAATCTGACCGACGTCGCTGTACGCCGTCCAGCCCGCAAACACCGTTGCGAGATCCATGCCATCGACGTCTCTCCAGAATGGGGCAAGGGGTGGTATCTGGCCGAACTCGTCGAGTGGACCCCCTAACTGTTTCGCAAGGCTCACGACATTGAGCTGTGCTTCGTCTGCCACACCAACCGCTTGAAGCTCCACGCCGCGAGCACCAAACGTTGGGCCGTCTCCCAGGTTTGCGACGGTCTGGAACTGTGAAACGATGGAGTCTCCCCCGAGGGCGTTCGGCTCGACGAAGAACCCATCGACGCTTTGACCTTCCGCAAAGCCCTCGACAATCCGAGTCAGGGGGTCGAGGCTGACTAGCTCCCGGTTCCGATCGACCTGCGCTCCGGCAGCGGTCCCAACCACCACGAGCGCGCCTACAACAAGTGGTATTGCCAGTCTCCGCAACACAGTGCTCCTCACGGGTGGATTCAGCGCACGTTAGCCAGAAGTAGAGCCGCGATGCGCCGGTGTTTGGCGGGTGCCGTGAACATTTCGACCCGCTCTGCAACAATCCCGTGGGAGGTAGGCGTCGTGGTGGCATCGATAGACACCACCAAATGGCGCAGGAATGAGGTGTGCGTAGAGACCTAGGCGGTACCGTTCAGCGCCTCGATATGACTGCGAACCGCGCCCGTCGTGGGAGGAATCACCGTAAAGTGCTGCGGCCGGTCCTCGATGCCTTCAAACCCGGGAGGACGTGGCGGCACCACCCCGGTTGCCCGTTCGATCGCAGCAGAGAACTTTGCGGGGAGCGCCGTTTCGAGACACACCATCGGGACGCCATGGTCAATGTGCTGCGACGCGACGTGCCAACCGTCAGCAGTGTGAGTATCGATCAGACGGCCGTGGTCGGTGTAGACGCCGGCGATGGTCGCCATACGGTCGGCCTCGGTTGAGGTTCCGCTGACGAATCCGGTCCCGGCAAGGACATCGGGGTCGACGACATAGGGCGCATCCGGCGAAAGCCCCGAGAACACCGACGCGGTGGTTTCAGCATCGCGGTCAAGGAGATCGAAGATAAAGCGTTCGAAGTTGGAAGCCTTGGCTATGTCCATCGACGGGCTGGACGTCGTCACAACATCCTCGGTTGCTCGAACCACATATCGGCCGGTCGTGAAGAACTCATCGAGGACATTGTTCTCGTTGCATGCCACGACCAGTCTCCGAATGGGAACACCCATCTTTTTGGCGACCCATCCCGCAAACACGTTCCCAAAGTTCCCGGTCGGAACGGTGACATCAATCTCGGTGTCAGCCTTAGCGCCGACCCGCAACCACGCCCACACGTAGTAGACGATCTGGGCAAGGACTCGCCCCCAGTTGATTGAGTTCACCGCACCGATGTTGTGCGCAGCCTTGAACTGCGCATCGGCGTTGAGGGCCTTCACAATGTCCTGACACTCATCAAAGACACCTTCGACAGCGAGGTTCACAATGTTCGCCTCATCAATGCTGTACATCTGCGCCGCCTGGAACGGAGTCATCTTTCCATACGGGGAGAGCATGACAACCGACACCCGGGAGCGCCCGATCATTGCCTGCTCGGCGGCTGAACCGGTGTCACCCGACGTTGCGCCAAGCACCATGATCTGTCGGTCCTGACGGGTGAGCTCGAAGTCGAAGAGCCTGCCGAGGAGTTGCATCGCGACGTCTTTGAACGCCAGAGTCGGGCCACTCGACAGCCCCATCAGCCAGCGGTCGCCGATCCGTTCCACGGGAATGACACCCTCGCCGGTGAATATGCCGGGACGATAGGTGTCGTTCACGACAGCCCGAAGATCCGCATCGCTCATCTCGTCGATAAACATCCGCAGGACACCGAAAGCAACTTCGGGGTAGTCCGCACCGACGAGCCCACCGAGGGCACTCTCAATCGACGGATACGATTCGGGGATAACAAGACCGCCGTCGGGGGCGAGACCGTCAAGCAGTACATTGGCGAAACTCGCACCCGCCAACCCTCCCCTTGTGCTCACATACTTCACGCCTCATCCACCTCACGCAAGGGAACCGAAGACATGGTGCGCCTATCAAAGACGACACGCTCGGTGTACCCGGCAGCCCGGGCATACCGGATGACCACGTCGTTACCCTGCGCACACTCCTCGGCAAGGTGCGCATCCGACGCGAGCGTGATCGGCACACCGGCGGCGTGGAACATCTCAAGAAAGTTACGTTCGGGATAGATCTCGTTCACCGGTTTGTAGAGGCCCGCCGAAGACACCTCGACCGCAGTGCCCGACGCTGCTGCTGCCTGAACGACCGGCTCGTACAGGTCCAGTGGAGGCATCTCAAGCACGTGCCCGAACTTCTTCACGACATCGATGTGGGCAAGCGCGTCTACCGTGCCGGAGCCGGCGAGTTCGGCGGTGAGATCGAAATACTCCTCATAGGTCTGCCGAACACCGCGCCGCGCAAACTCGTACGCCGCACCCTCATGATCGATCGACCAGCCACCGATCCAGTGCACAGAGCCGATGAGGAAGTCCCAGGGGTAGTCGGCAATCATCTCAAGCACCGCCTCAATGGATTCCGGGAAGAAGTCAACCTCCAGACCAAGCTTCACGGGAAGACCACGGTCCTTGGCTTGTTCGACAACCTCGACGTAGCGCTCCAGGGAAAGGCACCGGTCCTCGGCGACAAACGCTGCCGTCTGGGCAGCGAGATCCTTGCGTTCCTCGAGCTCCCAAAAGCTTCCCAGGACATCGGCCGACTCGACACACCGGTATAGGTGCTCGGTGAATCCGACCTCGGTGACACCGCGGGACGCGGCGACCTCTACATACGACTCGACAAGACCATCCGGGTACTCGCCGGGGCGGGGCCCACTGCCGCCATATCGGCCGTGTTGGTGAAGATGTACGTGATAGTCACCCATTGTGCGCGAGCGTAGCCAGATCTCACCAAAGACCAATTCCGCGACACCGGATTTGCGACATTCTCATTTCGTGCTAAGTTTTGGGAATGGGTTCAGATCACAACCACGTGCCGAAGGGAGCAGGCGAAGAGCACCTCCGCCTGCTAACCATTTCGTTTTGGCTCATCTTCATATTCATGATCGCCGAGGTGGTTGGCGGCATCGTCACACAATCACTCGCTCTCCTCTCCGATGCGGGCCACATGGTCACCGACGCGATCGGCCTTGCAATGGCGATTATCGCCATCCGGGTCGGGCTCCGCGCAACACGATCATTGAGCAGGACGTACGGACTCCGGCGGCTCGAAGTGATCGCCGCGTTAGCAAACGCCGTGATGGTGTTCGGTGTGGCCGCCTACGTGTTGTATGAAGCACTGAAGCGACTGCGCACACCGGTCGACGTCGAGTCGAGCATGATGCTCGTGATCGCCACCCTCGGTCTCATCGTGAACATCATCGCAATGCGTCTTCTGCGCGAAAGCGCCTCCGATTCGATCAATGTTGAGGGCGCCTACCTGGAGGTATGGGCGGACACGATCGGGTCTATCGGCGTCATCGTTGCGGCAGTCGCCATACAAATAACCGGCTGGCAGATCATCGACCCCCTCATCGGTGTCGGAATCGCGATTTTCATCGTTCCGCGGGCGTGGCGTCTCGGGAGGAAGGCGATAAAGATCCTCCTCCAGATCGCTCCGGACAGCATTGATATTGAAGAAGTACGGTCCTCGCTCGCCGACATCGATGACGTGACCGGAATCCACAATCTCCACGTGTGGACCGTGAGCTCCGGCGAGAACGTCGCGTCGGCACATATCACGGTTGCTGCGGAGAGCGACCACCACGAGGTGCTCGACCTGGCCGCCGACATGCTCGAAACCAAGTACGGCATCATCAACACGACCGTCCAGGTCGAGCCACCCGACCACACCGTCTGCGCCGAGGACGAGTAGCGCCCCACGCCACGTAGTCGGGTCGGGATCACGTCACCTCCGTTGTCCCCAGGCGTGTTGATTCCTCCAGAGATTCCCGATCGGTTTCAGGTGTTCACGATCGCCGACGCCGGTACTGGTTGCAATCCTTCAGAGCATGTGCTACACACAAGTCAAGGGAACGGTCTACTACCTCGATGCCCGTAGTCGGGGAGGCACCCAAAGGAGTCCCGAATGCGACGCACGCTGACGTTACTGCTCGTTCTAGGCGTAATGACGACCGCCTCTCCACCTATCGCCGGCGCAACCGCACGATTGAACACCGCCACCGACGACTCGGCAATGGCGGCTCACGCGAACCCGCCGGTGGGCACCTCGATCGTTACGGTGACCGGTACCCCGGTAGTCGGAGCCACACTCACCGGCGCCAACGGGACGTGGTCGGGAACAGAACCGATCACGTACACGTATCAATGGTCTCGGTGCCCACCGGTTGACCCGAACTGCACGAACATTCCCGTCGCCACCAACCTCGCGTACACCGTCGTCCCCGCCGACATAGGATTCCACATGGTGCTCGAAGTTCTCGCGACGAATATCGCGGGATCCACACGAGCGTTCTCCGTCGAGACCGACATTGTCGTCGAAGCGCCACCGTTCGATGACACATCGGGGAACATTCATTCCGATGCGATCGAGGAGATTCGTGCGGCCGGGATCACGCTCGGCTGCAACCCACCCGAGAACACCGAGTTCTGTCCAAACGGCAACGTCACACGGGCAGAAATGGCTGCATTCTTGAACCGACTGATGGATCTGCCGGCACCGGATCGCGACTACTTCACCGACGACACCGGCTCGATATTCGAGAACGACATCAACCGTGTGGCCGCCGCCGGGATCACTAAAGGCTGCAACCCGCCGGCGAACGATAACTTCTGCTTGGAAGGCAATGTAACCCGTGGACAGATGGCGGCGTTCATGTCGAGAATGTTGGGTTTGCCGACAGCCGACCGTGACTACTTCACTGACGACGTCGGCTCGATCTTCCAGGACGACATCAACCGGTTCGCAACAGCCGGGATCACCCAGGGCTGCAACCCGCCGGCCAATGACAACTTCTGCACGGACTCCCTCGTGCGGCGCGACGAGATGGCGACGTTCCTCAGCCGTGCGCTCGCAATACTCTCGGGATAGCGATTCCGTGCGTGCCGGGGCCTCCAGGGCGCCGCTGTAGCTTGGTTCGACCATTGAATCGAGTTGGTGATCGGGAGAAGAATCGTGTCCCGCGCGTACCCGGCGACAAGAAGAGTTGACCAGGTCGGATTACCCGATCACCCCGCCTTGCAGAGGGTTAGGTAACGACTGGAGCGCCCTACTGTTTGACGATGAAACGCGCGACCTTCCTCCTTCTCTTCGGACTCGGTCTCACCGCTTGCGGCAGCGCCACCACCGTAACCTCCTCGGAACCGGCGCCTGCGACGAACCAGGCTTTAGCCGAGGTTCCCACTGACCTCAAACCCGGGACAGTGAACATTCGGACCGCCTCGATGGCCGACGGCACCCAAATCACCTATGGGCTCATACTGCCCGAAGACTTCGACCCGGCGCAGCAGTATCCGGTACTGCTAGCCCTCCCTCCCGGAGGCCAGACTGTTGAACTCATGGTGTCGGTAGCGCAAGAGACCTATCTTGATGAGGCCTTGTCTCGCGGTTGGGTCGTAATCACCCCGGCTGCACCGGACGGCGTCCTGTTCTTCCAGGGCTCTGAGGAATACATTCCTGAACTGCTGGATCAGAACTCCTGGATCAAACCTGAAGGTGACCGCTATCACATCGCCGGAGTGTCCAACGGAGGGCGCAGCGTGTTCCGGATCACGTCCCTCAACCCCGAGCTCTTTCGGTCAGCTCTCGTGTTCCCCGGGTTCCCGGACGATCCGAGCGACTCTGCCGCCCTCAGCGAGCTGGCCAAGATCCCGGTCGCAATGTTCGTTGGCGGGGACGATCCTGGTTGGATTGCCCCCATGAACGAAACCCGAGACACGCTCGAGTCGCTTGGCGGATCTGTAACGCTTGAGGTCCGCACCGGCGAAGGCCATATCATGACTTCCCTCTCAGACGGCGTCGACATCTTCGACTTCCTGGACTCAGCCCGACCTTGAGCGTTCGAGAAGTACCGTCATCAAGTGGGTCGCCGGCGCATAGTCGAAACACCTACGAAACCAGCATTCGTCCTGCTGCGACGACCGCCGCCAGCACGAGAACCCACCGTACCCACGGCGCACCTTTCTTGACGGCAACCCGTGCCGCGATCCATGCTCCGGTCATCTGCCCGCTTGCAAGGATCGCACCAAGTTTCCAGTCGACCTGGCTCACCGAGGCAAACAACGCAAGCGCAACCGGGGTGTAGGCCAACACAAGGACGACCTTGGCGCCGTTTCCGTTGACCAGGTTGAACCCGGAACCGAGCACGAGGGAGATAAGCAGCAGGAAACCAACCCCGGCCTGGACGAACCCGCCATAGAATCCGACACCTAAGAACACCATGGTGCGGACGACCGGGCTCATTGACGACTCACGCTCCGCGACCCACCGCGCCGGTTTCATCACCACGGAGGCGGCAATAAGGATCAGCACTACCGCAAAGATACGTTTCATACTGTCGCCGTCGACCCGGGTCGCGGCCCATGCTCCGAAGCCCGCTCCGACAACGGTCGGCGGAATCAACGGCCACACCCTTCGCCACTCCACCGCCCCCCCACGATGAAACCCGGCCGTCGCAGCGAGGTTGGCGGCGAGGATCGCGATGCGGTTGGTGCCGTTCGCCACGAGCGGACCGGCGATCTCCGTGAGAATAGGGAGAGTGATCGCCGACCCTCCTCCGGCGAGAGCGTTGATAAACCCGGCGGCGAGTCCCCCAAGAATGAGCACGGCCACCGTACCTAGAGAAAGATCGATTGCACCGACTCCCGTACTCGTGTGGTGTCACATTCGAACATCGGCTGTAACGGTACCCGATGGGAGTGAACGCTCCATCGCCAGCGGCGTGGTCGATACCGTGCCGGGCGCGCCGGAGGACCCGCGAACATCGTTCGGGATCCTCCTGCCGGTCTTGGTGAACGCTACGTTCAGCGGCTCACTTTTACGGTGTCGTACATGATGTGGAGGAACGGCTGTTCCGCCCCATTCGGCAAGATGAAGCCCGTCGGCACGGGGTTCCCGGTGGGTCCGGTCGCGGTCAGAGCGACCGGCGGCAGGATCAGGTGCGCCTGAAGGGTGCCCTCCGGATCGACCTGATCATCGAACGCCAACGTGTACCCATCATCAACGCTGCTGCGGACACGCTCAGAAAGCATGAAGTGCACGAAGCGCTGCTGGCCGTCGCCACCGTTCTGCAGCTCACCATTGACGTAGAGATCGGCAGGACCCCAGAATGCAATG
>BDTL01000089.1 GCA_002898115.1 bacterium BMS3Bbin02
CAGGGCCTATTCGCGGAACTCACGGGTCCCGAGTTCGCGGCGCTCGTTTCAGTGTTCGTCTACGAGCCTCGGCGTGTTGATCTCGCAGGTGGTCCACCGTCTCAAACGGTGCATGAACGTGTGGACGCACTTTGGGATATAGTCGATGCCGTGCAAGCGGCAGAGCAACGCCATGACCTCACGATCTCACGCGAGCCCGAAGTGGGTTTCGCGGAGCTCGCTCATGGCTGGGTTGCCGGAGCGCATCTCGAAGACCTCTTCGGTGAGGCAGAGGATGTTGTTGGCGACTTTGTTCGCACATGTCGACAGGTTCTCGATCTGCTGCGCCAGATCAGGGACGGATACCCCGAGTTGCGTGAGCCGGCTCGCGCGGCGATAGCCGGCATGGATCGGGGCGTCGTGGCGGCCGGAGGCCGAGCATGACGTGGATCGTTGTGCGAAATCCTCACGCAGGATGGAAGACGCCCTCAGAGTCGGATATCGAGATGGCTCTCAACGAGAATGGAATCGCCGCCGAGATCCACACCACGACCACTGCTGACCACGCTGCCGGTATTGTTGCTACGGCACATGCCGAGGGTCGAAGTAGGTTCATCGTTGCCGGCGGCGACGGCACACTCCACGGGCTCATCAATGCAATCCTGAGCCACGACTGGCCGCGACCTCCGACGGTCGGCGTTCTGCCGCTGGGATCGGGGAGCGATTTCCTGCGGACGTTCGCGATTCCTCAGGACTGGCGGCGGGCGATGACTCACCTTGTCGGGGAAGAGCGATACCTGTGCGACGCCGGTCACATCGAAGGCGGGTTTGGACACCGCTACTTCGTGAACGTCGCCGATGTGGGGGTTGCCGGCGCGGCGGTGAAGTGGTCGAATCGGCTGCCTCGTTTCTTCGGGAAGCTGCGTTATACCGGCGGCTTTTGGATCGCCCTTGCGGGGTTCCCGCCACGTGAGGTGACGGTTGATACCGGGCGGCGAACAATCAACGCCACCGCGGTGAATATCGTCATCGCCAACGGGCAGTTTTTCGGGGGAGGTATGAACATTGCACCCCAGGCGGCGTTGACTGACGGCCTTCTGGACATTGAAGTGTTTACGGGCCGACGGAGGCAAGCTTTCACGGTGATGCCGCGTGTCATCAAGGGGCTCCATCTACGTCACGCTTCCGTGCGCACCGCACGCACCGCCCGGGCTGTGATCACGTGTCCGGCGAATTGGCCGGTAGAAGCCGACGGTGAACTACTCGGTTCAGGGCCCGTCACGATATCGGTCGTACCAGGGGCGTTCTATCTCAAAATCTAAGAGAAACATTCAAGATTCACATTTCTCGCGGACGGAGATATAATCGCCCCGCGTTTGGTAAAGTCGCCGTACATGAGGTGCATGCAATGAGTTCCAGCGACCAGATCGCCGGCAAAGAGAAAAGTAAGGACACCGAAACCGTCTCGGACTCCGAGTGGGGCACGGACGGGGGCGAGGTTGAGGACGGTCGCGACGACTTTGCGGAAGAGGTCGACGAGACCGTGGAAGCCGACGTCGCGGGTGAACCGCTCGACGAGCTTGAAGCCGAGGAGCGGGGCATGCTCACGGCTGACGAGGCGTCCGAGACGATCAGTATCGATGAGGAGGCGGCGCTGCGCGACATCATGATTGCTGAGCGATCCATGGCCGCATCGGAGGTCGACGGTCCCCACGAAGACGAGTTCGTCTGCCAATCCTGCTTTCTCGTGAAGGCCCAGGTACAGATGGCGAGCAAGCGGAAGAAGCTCTGCATCGACTGTGCTGCCTAAGAGCTGCATTGTCCTTCCAACGTACAACGAGGTCGAGAATATTGAGATCGTGGCCCGTGCGGTGCGGGCCTACGGGTGTGATGTACTCATAGTTGACGACGACTCGGTTGACGGTACCGCCGAGACCGCTGACCGCCTCGCCAAGAGCGACCCGGGTGTGAGGGTGCTCCATCGGCCGGAAAAGACAGGTCTCGGTGACGCCTACGGCGCCGGGTTCGATATGGTCATCGACGACTACGACATTATCGGGCAGATGGATGCAGATATGTCGCACGACCCTGTTGACCTCCCGAGATTGTTTGAGGCCATCAAGAACGGAGCAGACGTTGTGATTGGATCACGCTACGTCACTGGTGGCGGAGTCGGTGACTGGTCGCTCATGCGAAGAATGTTGTCGTCGGGCGGTAACCGTTATGCACGCTTCATGTTGGGCGGACATGTTCGGGATATGACCGGTGGCTTCAGAGTCTTTACCTCTACGGCGCTTCGAACTCTTGAGCCGGGGAAATGCACGGCTGCGGGTTACGCCTTCCAGGTAGAGATGGCTTCCAGGGCACAGCGATCCGGACTTGACGTTCGAGAGGTGCCGATCGTGTTCCGAGATCGTGTGCGTGGTGTATCGAAAATGGATGGCAGAATTGCTCGCGAAGCAATTGCGCTGATTACCACATGGGGGTTACAACGGCTCTGGAGGAAGGTGCGACGTGACAGGAACTGAACCCGTACCGACGGTGCGTATCGCGACCCCCGCTGACATCGGGGATGTTGTTGACCTCTATTCGCGTCTTGCCACGGAGCAGTCGGCACTCCGGCCGTTGTGGGAATATGCCGACGGACTCGACGAGCCGATCGAGGAGTCCCTCCGCTCGATGATCTCAGCGAATGATCGAACGCTCTATGTAGCGCAAGAAAGTGGTGCGATTGTCGGGTTTCTCGAAGCGACCGTTGCAGGTCTTCTACGCCAGGGTGGAGGTGAGATGGTCGGGGTTATCCGGCTGATTTTCACCCTTGACGGAGCCCGCGGTGTCGGTATTGGTGACGCCATGCTTGAGCGTGCGCTAGCCGATTTCCGAGCGCGAGGCATAAAGCTCTTTGACGCTCGCGTATCACCAGGTCACCGCCATGCGAAGAACTTCTTTGAAGCGCATGGGTTCAAAGCCAGACTTATTGTTATGCATGCCGTTGATGAAGGAGGCCTGACCGCATGAACCACTATGGCGAAGAGTCATCGGACGCGGTTGTTCTCCTTCAAGAACTGATTCGCAATCGCTGCGTGAACACCGGTGAACCCGAGAGCGGCAACGAGTGGAGATCGGTCGCAACCATTCAAGAGTTCCTGGGGGCCGCGGGAACCGTTATTGAACCGGCGCCCGGTCGTCAGTCGGTGGTGTACCGCATTGCCGGTAGCACACCTGGTGCTCCGGCATTGGCGTTGCTCCCACATCTTGATGTGGTTCCCGCCAACGCTTCGGGCTGGTCATGTGATCCGTTCGCGGGTGAGATCCGCGATGGATTCGTGTGGGGACGCGGAGCTGTCGACATGCTGAACATGACGGCCTGCATGGCGGTTGTCTTCAAGCGGTACCTTGATGGCGATCTGCCGCCGCTTCCGGGCGACCTGGTCTTCGCAGCAGTCGCCGACGAGGAGGCGGGTGGAAAACTCGGCGCCGCGTATCTGGTTGATCACGAGTGGTCGCTCGTTGCTTGTGACTTCCTGCTGACGGAGGTGGCGACTCCGACCTTCCAGAGGACCGGAGAGGTTTCGTTGCCGGTGACGGTTGGGGAAAAGGGCCCCGGTTGGCGAGAGCTCCACGCCCGGGGAAATCCAAGTCACGCGAGCCAGCCGTTCGGTGCGGACAACGCTTTGCTCATCATGGCGGATGCAACTCTCCGCCTAGCCATGACCCCGACGCCGGTCGGGATTGACGACGGATGGACTTCGTTCGTCGATGCACTCGGTCTGCCGGACGACCTCACAGCAGCGTTGAAGGATCCAGATAGTGTTGACGCGGCTATCGATGAACTTGCCCTGACCGAACCGACGTTGGCGAAGTGGGCGCATGCCTGCACGCATATGACCATCGCACCGACGGTGATGCAGGCGGGCACAAAGGCGAACACCATCGCCGACGTAGCGAGCGCCTCGGTCGATGTCAGAGTCCTCCCCGGCCAATCACAAGACGACGTCGATGCACATTTACGAAAAGCAATGGGCGAACTCCTTGCTGACCGGATCGAGATTGAACCCATCGTCGTCGGCCCGGCGACACGATCAGATACCTCCGGCGCGTTATGGGAGGCGATCGGCGACGCTTGCGAACAGCACATCGGGACTCGATCCCTCGTCCCGATGACCATTCCCGTTGCGACCGATGCTCGTTTCTTTCGAGAGCGCGGCGTCACGGCGTACGGTGTCGGTTGGTTCGATGACGGAACCGAGTTTTCGCAGATGATCGGTTTGTTCCATGGTCACGATGAGCGCGTCAGTGTCGTGTCCGTGAACCGTTCCACAGCGTTCCTCACGTCCGTCCTGCAACACTTTGGTGTCCGAACCGCACCCTGACATCTACCCGATGGCTCGCAACACGACGCCGGCACGAGGTTTCGGAGCGAAGAAGGTGGTCTTCTGGGGGAATCGGAGACCGAGGCGACCGGCTTCGGCAATCGTCGACCCATCCAGGGGCGCCATGAGCAGCGCCGGGGCGCCGCCATCGGCGTGACTGAGCGCTACCTCGATCGAGGTCGTGTATGCGCAGTCGGCTTCAGTGACCCCGAGGTGCGGGTAGAGCAACGTTTGTGCCACCGCCGAGCTTGCCCTGCGCCAGGGGGAGGGCATCGCCATGAGGTGCGTCGGATGTGGGGCGAGGTGCCATGTGTCATCTCCGGTGAGTAACACGATCGACCCCGGGCGCTGCGGGGGAGCCGGTTGTCCGGGTGTTACCACGAAATCCTGGCGCAGCGACTGTATGTCGATGGTTCCGAGAGCGGGGACGAGCCGGTGGAAGGGATGAATGCCAAGTCCGCGGCCGTCCGACGTTGAGACGAATGCGAGGATCGACCCCGCGGGGTCGTCTTTACTCGCGCCCAGGTTTGACGCAAAAGCCAATGCTGCGTGGTATCGGTGGTGGCCGTCAGCCAAGGACACCGGCCGTTCAGCGATGACGAGTGAGATAGCCCGGACCTGCTCGGCATCCACGATGTCTGAGACGGTGTGGACCCAGCCATCACCATCGACCACGCGGCGGCGGACGTTACCTGAGCGTTGGAGCAGTGGCGAGAGATCCCGCGAACCGGAGAGTCCAATAATCGGGTCGATGTTCATATGTGAGGCCGCCAGCGATGTCACCCATCGTTCAAAACCCTGGCTTATCGTTTCCTCATGGGGCACGACGCGCTGCTCCTCCTTGTCGAGGAGCAGGGCCCCGACAACGCCGCTCACACGCAGAGACGGGTCCTGAAGGTTCGTCATTTCGTACAGGTAGAACCGATCGGAGTGGTCAGCGATGATGCTTCCATCGGATTGCCACCGGCGGATGGTTTTAGAAATCCGGGATATTTCGTGCGCATCGGTCGATCGCGCAGCGAGGGATCGAACGTTCACAGACGCGGTTGTTGGATCAAAGGCAGTTGACGGTAACGTGTCGAATGGCTCGGACGTGGGGTCGTCAGGCAACTCGGCAGCAAAATGGAAACCGGCAAAGGGTCTAAACATGGGTGAGATGGGTGAATCGTTCGAGGGCATACGGACGATTGTATGTGATCTTGACGGCGTTCTGTACGTTGACTCTGCCGGGGTCGCCGGCGCAGGCAATGCGCTGCGAACTCTCGTCGCCGACGGATATGCGCTTCTGTTCGTCACCAACAACGCAACCAAGACTCCGTCCATGGTTGCTGAGCACATTGCCGATCGCACGGGATTCCAAGCATCGGTTGACCACATTGTCACATCGTCGCAGGCGACAGCGCACTATCTGAAGAACCAGGGGCTCGACAATTGTTTTGTCGTGGGCGAGGTCGGACTCCGCCAGACACTGAGTGACGCAGGGTTGACGCTGGTCGATGATTGGACCGCAGCCGAAACAGTGGTGACCGGGCTCGATCGCGACCTGACGTATCGCAGGATTGCCGACGCGACACTCGCGGTGCGTGGCGGAGCGACTTTTGTCGCCACCAATCTCGATCCAACCTATCCCACGCCTGCGGGGCTTCAACCCGGAGGTGGTGCGGTCGCCGCCATGGTCGAGGCAGCCGCCGAAGTCGCGCCGGTGACGTGCGGGAAGCCCTATGGACCCATGCGGGAGCTCATTGCCCAACGGCGACTCCCGGGCGGGGCACTGGTGGTCGGGGACCGAATGGACACCGACATCGCAATGGCTGTTGCCGAAGGATGGTTCGGTGCGCTGGTGTTGTCTGGAGCGACCGGGGCGGATTCGGCTCCTGCCGAGACAGCTGCGTTGATGGTGTTGGATTCGATCGCGGCGTTGCCCGACCGACTCCGTAAGCGTGGCGTACTCTCAAGCGCTATCTGACCTGGGACGGGAAACCGAACACTTCTCGCGGTGAGTGAATCCGGGCTAGTCGACGCATGAGCGATGGACGCGCAATCGCCGTTGCCAAAACGCCAACGAGGAACCCGGCGACATGTGCCTGCCAGGCAATCCCCGGATCTTGCTGGCCGAATTGCCCGGCGAACCACAGTGCGAGAAAGATGAACGCGGGTATCGGTACGAAGAATACGAACACCAGCGAGGTGATCTTGTGTTTGGGAAACAGCACGAGATACGCCCCGAGAACCCCGGCTACCGCACCCGACGCCCCAACGAGAGGGATGACACTTGCAGCGTTGGTGGCCACAAACCCGAGCGTCGCGATGATCCCCGCTATGAGGTACCCGATGAGGTATCTCACCGATCCGTAGGCCTCTTCGACGTTGTTGCCGAAGATCCACAGGAACCAGACGTTGAAGATGACGTGGAGCCACGAAGCGTGGAGAAACATCGAAGCGAAGATCGAAGCAATGATGGACTTGTCCGCGAACACGCCTCGTTCGGATTGCTTACTGCACGTGTTGTTGTTGACCTCTTCGTGCGATACCGGTTCGCCGGAGACGACCTCGCACGCAATGGTGGCGTACTTATAGAGAAACTCGCTGTCGGCCTGGCCTGAATCGCGCGGTTGAACGAAGGCGAAGACCCCAAGATTGATGATGATGAGGACGGCGGTGACGATCGGGAATGTCTTGGTGGGGTTGAGATCTCGAATCGGAATCATGCATGTAACCTTCTGGCGCACAATCGACGATAATGCCGTTTATGGATTCTACGCACACACCCATCGATAGTGACGCCACAGTGGTTGATCGCCTGGAAGAGCTGGCCTCCGTCGACCCTGCAGAAGCTCCGGCTGTTGCGGAGCGCCTCGCCGAAGAGCTGGCCGACAAACTCGACGCGTCGGCGGCTCGGTCACTGCCCGCAGAACAACTCGAGGCTGAGTTCGATTCGTCGGAGCGATAGCGATGATGAGAGTTGACCGCCTGCTGGTTGAGCGCGGCCTCGTTGCATCGCGAGCGAAGGGTCAACAGGCGATCCGTGACGGGTGTGTGGAGGCTGACGGTGTGCCCGTCGATCGCGTCTCGAGGCTGGTGAGCTCGACAGTCGAGCTTTCGGTTGACCCGAGAGCCGACCGCTACGTATCTCGTGGAGGGAGAAAACTTCGTGCAGCGCTTGACGCGTTTGGCATTGATGTCGGCGGGAGCCGCTGCGTGGATCTTGGAGCGTCGACTGGTGGGTTCACGGATTGCCTCCTCCAAGCAGGCGCGGTGAGCGTCGTGACTGTGGACGTTGGTACCGGTCAGCTGCATCCGACGATTGCAGCGGATGCCCGCGTATCGGTGCATGAAGGACTTCACATTGCGGCCGCCGATGTCGGCAAGCTCGGTGGTCCGTTTGACGTCGTTGTTGTGGATCTTTCGTTCATTTCCATGACGCAGGCGGCGCCGCACATTGCCCGGTTCGTCTCCCCCTCGGGCGATGCCGTAGTCCTGGTCAAACCGCAGTTCGAAGTTGGGAGAGGCGGACTCGACAAGAGGGGTGTCGTACGCGACGAAGAGCGGAGGGTTGCAGCGGTTGATGAATCGCGGGTGGCGCTCGAGAAGGCCGGTCTGTGTCACAACGGTGCGATACCATCTCCTCTACGAGGCGCCAAGGGCAACCAAGAGGTGTTGTTCTGGCTGAGTAAGGATGTGTCAAGTGTCGGAAGCTAGTGGCGGCTTTTCCAACCGGGAGGATCGTGACCGGCTGTCCGCTGTGCGACCCGAGCGCGTGGCCTTTGTGACATACGCCGACGGGGACACGGCGCGGGCGTTAGCGGAGACGCTGGCCGGCGAAGCGGCGAGCCGTTTCGGGTTCGAGGGCGTGTATGTACCCGCTGAGGCGCAGCTCGATGACGTTGATGCGGTGGTGAGCGTCGGTGGTGACGGAACCGTACTCCACGCAGCGGCAGCAGCGCGCGAGGCGGACGTGCCAATTCTCGGAATCAATCTAGGCAGGGTTGGGTATCTTGCCGAGGTCGAGATGGATGCGGTCGACCACGTGCTGAAGCGCCTGGGGGCCGGAGATCTTGATACGGTCGAACATCCGACCATTGCAGTGGAGTTCGAAGATGGAACGGCGACGACCGCGATCAACGACATAGTGGTGGAGAAGGTCGTCAGTCAACGGATCGTCGACCTTGAGGTCCGGATTGATGGTGAACTTCTCACAACCTATCGGGCTGACGGGATCATTGTGGCGACCCCGCTGGGATCGACTGCGTACTCCCTGTCAGCAGGCGGCCCCATCGTCCAACCGACGGTCGGATGCATGGTCATGACACCCATCGCACCTCACAGCTTGCTGAGCCGCTCGTTCGTGCTGCGCTCCGAGTCCATCATTGGTATACGGGCAGTGTCTGCGCGCCCTGCCCAGGTGAACGTCGACGGGCGCGGTGCGCGCCAGTTGGAACGTGGCGAGACCGTTCGGGTGACGACGTCGGACCGCCCCGTTCGCTTCCTGCTAACCGGTGCAACACCATTTCCGCGTGCGGTGCGCGATCAGTTCGGACTCGACCATGCTTGAGGAATTGTCGGTGCGCAACCTCGGCATCCTGGCGTCCGCATCCGTCGAGGTTCCCACCGGTCTCGTGGTAGTGACGGGAGAGACCGGGGCTGGCAAGACACTGCTGATCGGAGCTCTCCGCCTCCTCGCGGGCGAGAACGCCAACAGAGGATCGGTAGGGCCGAACGGTGATGAACTGTCTGTTGCCGGCCGGTTCGTGATCGCCGACGAGGACGTTGTCGTGCAGCGCAAGGTAACAACCAAGGGTCGCTCGCGCGCCTATCTGGGTGGTGAGATCACCGCAGCCGGTGAGCTTGGCCGTACGATCGGTTCGCGGGTCGATGTCGTTGCTCAACATGAAGGGTTCCGGCTTGCGTCGGCTGCAGGGGCGCTGGCGTTCCTCGACAGCACGTTGCCCGCAAAGGGACAGAAGGCGCTCACCACCTACGACGCGGCGTACCGAACGTGGCGCACCCTCGTCGCCGAACGCGAGGAGATGGGCGACGATACTCGGGCACTCGAGCGAGAGCGTGAAATGGCGATCTTCCAGGCCGAGGAGATTGCCGCGTCCGGGTTCAGTGTCGGGGAAGACGCCGACCTGCAGATCCGGGTTGAGCGCCTTCGCAACGCTGAAGAGATCGTCAGCCTTCTCGGCTCGATCGATGAGTTCATACACGGTGACCCCGGCGTGGCGGGGCTGCTTGGCGAAACCGCGAGATCGGTCGCCAAATTGGTGAGAGTCGATTCGACCGCTTCGCCACTCGTTTCCCAGCTCGAAGAAATGGAAGCGCTTCTCGGCGAGTTCATGGCCGACGTGACCCGCCGAGCTATGGACGATTCTGACAGCGACGAGGTTCTGGCTGTTGTCGAGGACCGCATTGCCCTCCTGGGCCAGCTACGGCGCAAATACGGCGACAGTCTCGAAGATGTTCTCGCATTCGGTAAGCAGGCCGCATCTCGGGTGGCGGAAATCACCGAGTTGATCGCACGATCAGAGACCCTTGACGACGACATCGCCGCGGCGCTGACCACTGTCGTCGACGCAGGAGATGTTTTGTCGCGGCACCGCCGCGCGCGTGCTGATCAGGTGGCGGTCGGAGCGACTCGGCATCTCGCCGAGTTGGGTTTTGACGGTCCTACGGTTCGTTTCAACATCGAGGAGGTCGTTCCGTTGGCCTCGGGTACTAATCGCGTAGGTCTCCTTTTTGCGTCGCATGAGTCGCTCGCTCCCGAGCCGATCGGCAGGATCGCGTCGGGTGGCGAGCTGTCACGTCTTGTACTGGCGCTGCGCCTCGCCGCGGGCATCGACACCGCCGACATCGTTGCTTTTGATGAGATCGACGCCGGAGTCGGTGGTACGACCGCCCGGGCGATGGGAGCCAGGCTTCAGGAACTCGCCACCGGTAGACAAGTGTTCTGTGTCACCCATCTACCTCAGGTCGCTGCGTTTGCCGACGGACACATTGTCGTTGAACGGACGGGCGCGGTCGCAACGGCGCGGGTACTCGATGACGCTGAACGCGTCGATGAGGTCGCCCGGATGCTCTCAGGCCTTCCAGATTCCGAGAGCGGACATTCGCACGCGGCGGAACTTCTGGCCTCATCGCAACGGTAATGGTGGCGTTTTTTGGTGCGCGGAGTGGTCGTCCTTTTGGACTATGATGCAGAAGTCCTAGGTGAAAGTAACTGCGTTGACCAAGTACATCTTCGTCACAGGCGGCGTCACATCTAGCCTCGGTAAAGGGATTACCGGGGCGTCTCTTGGTCGGATCCTCAAGAGCCGGGGCCTGCGGGTCGTCATCCAGAAGCTTGACCCGTACATCAATGTCGATCCTGGCACCATGAACCCGTTTGAACATGGTGAGGTGTTCGTCACAGATGATGGCGGGGAGACCGATCTTGACCTCGGCCACTACGAGCGATTCATCGGCGTGTCGCTGCGGCGCGACTCGAACCTCACGACCGGCTCGATCTACCAGTCGGTGATCCGCAAGGAGAGACGGGGAGACTATCTCGGCGCGACTGTGCAGGTGATCCCTCACATCACAAACGAAATCAAATCCCGGATGCGCAAGTTGGGCGACGACGACAATGTCGATGTTGTCATCTGCGAGGTTGGCGGAACGGTTGGTGATATCGAGAGCACCCCGTTTCTCGAAGCAATCCGTCAGATGCGCAAGGACGTTGGTCCGGACAACACGTGTTATATCCATGTCACTTTGGTTCCGTACCTGGAGACATCCGGGGAACTCAAGACGAAGCCGACTCAACACTCGGTTGCGGAGCTCCGCAGCCGCGGCATTCTCCCCGATGTCATCGTTGTTCGCTCGGATCGCCCCCTCGATGACGGCTCCCGCCGCAAGATCAGCTTGTTCTGTGACGTAGAACCGGATTCGGTCATCAACGCCCGCGACGTCGACAACGTCTATGCGCTTCCTGTCGAACTCAACCGGGTCGGGTTCGATGCCGCAGTCGTGAAGACACTGAACCTCGACCTGCCCGAGGCCGACCTCACTGAGTGGGCTGCGATCGTCGATCGGATGGACCGACCAACCGAAGACGTGACTATCGGCATCGTCGGCAAGTATGTCGATCTTCCCGATGCCTACAAGTCGGTCGTCGAGGCGATCCGTCATGCTGCCGCAGCAAACGATGTTCGTGCAAACATCACGTGGGTGCCGAGCGACGATGTCGATGGGTTACTCACGGCCACGTATCTTGATGGAATGGACGGAATACTCGTCCCTGGAGGGTTTGGGTATCGTGGCGTCGAGGGCAAGATCCAGTCGATTCGATACGCCCGCGAGAACAATGTGCCCTTCCTGGGACTCTGTCTTGGTTTGCAGTGTGCCGTCATCGAGTACTCCCGTCATGTGCTTGGCCTCGCTTCGGCGCATTCCGGAGAGTTCGACCCAATGACCGACCACCGGGTTATCGACCTGATGGATACCCAGGTGGAGGTCGAGGATATGGGGGGCACGATGCGGCTCGGGCTGTATCCGGCGAAACTCCGCGAGGGTTCGCTGACGCGGGAGCTCTACGGTGAAGAACTTGTGTACGACAGGCATCGGCATCGCTGGGAAGTGAACAACAAGTACCGCTCGGACCTTGAAGCAGCCGGCCTTCAGATGGTTGGCGTGTCGCCCGACGATCGTCTTGTGGAACACATTGAACTCCCATCTCATCCGTTCTTTCTTGGTAGCCAGGCACACCCGGAGCTGCGTTCACGACCCGACGCACCCCACCCGATGTTTGTGGGCTTCCTCAAGGCGGCTCGTGACAGAGCAAGAGCGACAGCCACACCGATCGCGGTTGATACGACGGCTGATCGCACTACAAAGGCGTGAGTCAGTTTCAGATCACCTCGGAAGAGGTGATCGCCGACACCGGCTTCCTCACGACCTCACAGCTCACTGTGAAGACGCCGACCGGCGACGAGCTTGTTCGGTACGTTGTTCGCCATCCCGGTGCGGTCGCTGCGGTGGTGTGGGACGGCGCAGAGATTGTGCTCGTCCGTCAATACCGCTCGGCAACCGACTCGTGGCTCTTGGAACTGCCCGCAGGGAAGCTAGATCATACAGATACGTCTCTGCAGGAGGCGATCGAACGCGAGATCGTCGAGGAACTCGGACTCACGGTGGTGGACGTCTCTCATGTGGCGGGGTTCTTTACCGCACCAGGCTTCTCCGACGAATACATCGATGTCTTCGAGGCGTCGGCAGACCAGCAGGTTGGTGTGAGGCCGGACGGTGCTGAAGAGGTGTTTGCGGAGGTCGTCAGGATGTCTCTCGCCGA
>BDTL01000090.1 GCA_002898115.1 bacterium BMS3Bbin02
TCGCCGTGACACCGGACGACAAATACGTCCTCGTGACGAACTGGTGCTCGTTCGATATGAGCGTCGTCGACATCGAAACCGCGGAAGTGATCGCGACGATCCCCCTTGGCAGACATCCACGTGGCATTGCGGTGTCCGCAAACGCCTTCACCGCGTATGCGGCCGTGATGGGGAGTCGTGACATCGCGGTCATCGACCTAGAGAATTTCGCACTCGACTGGATAAAGGGCGTCGGCACTAGCCCCCGACACATCGTGCTCGATCCGGACGGAAGATATCTCTACGCAACCCTCAACGGCGACGGCCGCGTTGTGAAGATCGACCTCGCGACAAGAAAAGCCGTCGCCCGAGTTGCAACAGGAAACGCGCCTCGATCAATGGCTATCTCAACCGACGGCGACTCGCTGTACATCGTGAACTACAACTCGGACACAGTCAGCAAGGTGCTCACCGAAACGATGACGGAGGTGCAAGAGATCCGCTCGAACGACAAGCCGATCGGGATCACCTACGACGCCCTCACCGGAAACGTCTGGGTCTCCAACTATTCGGGTACGATCACCGTCTACGCCGACGTTGTCGACAATGAGTAGACGCGACACAGGTTCGCAGGCCTGTACGAGCACCATTCTCCACATATGTCCCATGGCCGAATGGAACGAAGCGCTCCCGGCCGGTGAGTATGCACCCGATAGCCTCGCGGTCGAGGGGTTCATCCACTGTTCGACCCACGGCCAAGTCGTCGGAGTCGCCAACGCGCTGTACCGCGGTCGCGAGAACCTGGTCCTGTTGATGATCTCATCGCAGCGACTCACGGCTCCGTTGGTGTACGAGGACTGCTACGAGCTGGGCAAAGAGTACCCACATGTCTACGGCCCGCTGAATACCGAGGCTGTCGTGGGGGTTCTGCAGTTTCCCCCAAACAGCGAGGGACACTTCAGCCTCCCCTCAGAGCTGAGCTCACCGACGTAGCGCGATCCTTCCCGGCTTCTCAGGCGTGCCCGGGAGGAGCCTTAATGGCCGCGAGGGCACGCTGCTTCGATTCGGCGATCTCATAGGCGATCTGGTCGATCGAATCGATCATCCATAGATACGCTCCCTCACCCTCGCGAAAGTCTGCCTCGGCGAGACCCTGAATTCGTCCCTGGTCAGATAACTCTTTCACCTGCGTGTAGTTGTTGCGCGGCTCAAGGTTGTAGACCCCGAGGGTTTTGCCGCCGTTGGTGTTCAGAATCGAGAACACCGGTACATCGCTTGGACCGTCCGCGATGTAGATCATGTTGCGAAGCGGCACGCGGCGTTGCTCTTCGGTCATGCGCGCATTGACGTCGAGTTGCGGACTCTTGTTGACGCCCTTGTTGATCTCGAACAGCGCGCGTGTCTTGGATGTGTTCCCTATAAAGAGCCCGAGGTGCTTGATGACATCATTGCCTTGCGCGGCGACATCGAGCCGATCCAGATAACCGGGACCTGCCTGGCCCGCGACGAATGTGTTTGCCCAAACCCCGTCAATGTGGCCGGCGAATGTGGAGCCCTCGACCATCGGGAGGATACCTGTAGACACGATGTAGTGCTCGACGGTTATCCCCTCCTTGGTGAACTCCGGGTTCCCTTCGACACGCTTACGCGCAATGTCCATGAACTCGGGCATGCCCGGTACCGGAACCAGAGCAGCACCGAGCTCCTTGAACTTTGCGTTGGTGAGGTCTTTGAAAATCCCACGTTCGACGTAGGTGAGAATGTGGAGAAGATATGCCATGTCGCGCCCTAAGATTTCGCCGCGGTTTGCGTGGAAATCAACGAGGGCCTCGACTTCGCCCCAGAACTCGACCTCATCGACGCCGTACTCGACAAACAGGGGACCCTGCATGTTGCCCGGGATCAATGTCCTGTCGAAGTCCCAGATGCAGGCAATAACCGACTGTGTATAGAGAGGTGGTGGCATGCACCCATCGTAGTGCGCAAGCCACCACAGAACGCATTGCGCAACCTGCTATTCGCTCACCGACGGCCCTACACGACCGCCGAGGGTATTGAGTTCGGACGCGCTACGGAGTCTCGAGTGACCCGAACACAACATCGCCGGAGTTCATCCTCCACCACGGCTGCAGTGTGCACGGAACACCTCGTAGCGATGTGTGCGCGTCGCCCATCTGCGCCAGCGGCACCAGCACCGTTACATTCCAACCACGTTGGTCCAGAGACCAAATCGGTGCGGTGAGATGATCCGCCGAGACAGTGTCGTCGAGCACGATCTCGACTGCCCGGCGCTCTCCGGCAACCGCACATAGCAGCCCCGCAGCTGCATCGTTAGCTGTGCCGTCAATCATCTCGATGAGCGGTGCGGTAACGGCGGCCTCCAGTTGAAGTGCGTAACCAGCCATGGCCGCGGTCGCGACGCGATCGCTCTCCGTCCACGTTGCTTGTGCTGTCATTACCATTGTTCAAAGCCCCTTACAGCTGTGTACTTACACGAGTGTAACTCCAACCAACGGAATCCGCTCATCGACAGGCGAACGCCACCGACGAGCCCACGGGCGAAACGAAGAATCGCGGTATCCTCGGACACATGACGACGATGCAAACCCAACCCGGTGACTATGAGCGCAACGGCCTCTCTGCCGCCGACGTCTCCGAGCGCCAGGCTTCGGGGTTCGTAAATGTCGTCGACGATGGGCCCACAAAGACAGTTGCCGACATCGTCCGTAGCAACCTCGTGACCCGATTCAACATTCTGCTCGGTACGCTTCTCGCGATCGTGCTGCTGGTCGTGCGCTCGCTGCCAGATGCGTTGTTCGGCGGCGTACTTATCTCGAACGCATTGATCGGTATCGTCCAGGAGATCCGAGCCAAACAGACGCTTGATCGGTTGACCGTTCTCGCCGCTCCCCGCGCAATCGTCACGCGAGACGGGGTAACCCGCGAGTACCCCGCTGATCAGATCGTGCTCCACGACCTCGTGCATCTCGGCGTCGGTGATCAGGTTCCCGTCGACGGCCAGGTTACCCAGTCGGCGGGTCTGGAAATAGATGAGTCGCTCCTCACCGGAGAGGCCGACTCCGTAGTGAAAGCCGAGGGAGATGATGTGCTCTCCGGGTCTTTCGTCGTTGCGGGCCAGGGACGTTTTATGGCGAGCCGCATCGGCGAGGACGCCTACGCCCGCAAACTCGCGCATGAGGCCCGCCAATTCACAATGGTTCGTAGCGAGCTGCGCAACGGCATCGACCTGATCCTCCGATGGATCACATGGGCAATAGGACCCGTTATCGCACTGCTCATGTGGAACCAGCTGCGAACGAGTGACGACTGGATCGAGGCATTGCGATCGGCGGTCGCGGGCGGAGTCGGAATGATCCCACAGGGTCTGGTGCTCCTCACCTCGGTCGCCTTCGCTGTCGGGGTTGTGCGCCTCGGGAAACGCAACGTGCTGGTGCAAGAGCTAGCGGCGATCGAGGGGCTGGCGCGCGTTGACACCGTATGTTTCGACAAGACTGGAACTCTCACGGAGGGTCGACTCGACGTCAACGCTGTCATACCGCTCACTGACGCCGACACGACCGATGCGATCGCAGCACTATCTGCACTCGATCCGAACCCGAACTCGACAACGGCCGCAATCGCGGCCGCGTATCCCGATCCACCTCCGTGGTCGGCGTCCAAGGTTGTGCCGTTTTCGTCTGAACGGAAATGGAGTGGCGCCACGTTCGGAACGTCCGACACGTGGATCCTCGGAGCACCTGACATCCTTGCTCCGCGAGATGAAGAGGTTGCAGCGCAGGTCGCCGAGTTTGCGGATCAGGGGTCGCGAGTCATCATGATTGCTTCCTCCCCACAGCCCCTTGTGGGAGAGCTACTCCCGGCAACGATCGTCCCACGAGCACTCATTAGCCTCGGTGACGTCATCCGCCCGGATGCCGCGGAAACACTACGGTTCTTCGCCAGTCAGGGTGTCCACGCGAAGGTGATCAGCGGCGACCATCCGAACACAGTCGCGGCGATCGCCCAGGCCGTCGGTGTGCCTGGTTCACAAAACGTCATGGATGCTCGCGATCTGCCGAGCGATCCAGAGGACCTCGCAGCTGTCATGGAGGAATTCACAGTCTTTGGCCGGGTCAATCCGCACCAGAAACGGGCAATGGTTCGAGCGTTGCAGAGTCGTGGCCATACCGTTGCAATGACCGGTGATGGTGTCAATGACGTGCTTGCTCTCAAGGACGCCGACGTCGGCATTGCGATCGGGTCCGGCGCCTCGGCTTCGCGAGCCGTGGCACAGCTGGTGCTTCTCGATGGCCGCTTCGACACCCTCCCCCACGTCGTTGCAGAGGGTCGTAAGGTAATTTCCAATATTGAACGCGTCGCCAACCTCTTTGTCACAAAGACTGTCTACGCGGTTTTCCTCGCAGTCGCGGTGGGGCTCGCGGCTCAGCCGTTCCCATTCCTCCCGCGACACCTCACCCTGGTCGGTACGGTCACAATCGGGATTCCTGCATTCTTCCTGGCGCTCGCTCCAAACGCTCAGCGGGTTCGACGCGGATTCGTGCGACGCGTCGTACGCTTTGCAGTTCCGGTCGGGATCGCTGCGGGTCTTGCCACTTTCGGCGCCTACCAAATGGCGATCAGCGAAGAAGTGGATCTCGTGCAGGCTCGAACGATGGCAACATTCGTGCTGGCAGCACTCGGCCTCGTCGGACTCGCAATGGTGGCCAGGCCCGTAGTCGGATGGAAACGTTGGCTGATCGGATCGATGGCCGGCTTCCTGACGTTGCTGTTCCTGTCGCCGACGGCGCGAGACTTCTTTGAGCTTGAGCTCCCCGGTCCGACACTCTCGATGGCAGCTGTCGGCGTCACCGCAATTGCCGGATCGCTCATGATCGCAGCTCTGAAGGCGCTCGGTTGGCTAAAGGCGGTACCGACGGTTCTCCGTGAACATCCTCCACTCCAGAGTTCGACCTGGCGTAACCTCCAGACGAGCGTGCGTCACAAGATCGCATCCTTGCGGGAGGACCAGCTAGACGATGGCAGCGACGATGACGACCCGCTCGCCGATATCGAATGGGTGAACAAGCCCGGCGAGCTCTAACGCACAAGCCGAATCGGTACCGGTGCTCACCGCACCGGGTTGCGCCTAGGTCACGATATAGATGAATCCGAACGTGAACTTTGCCCCGGTGAAATCTTTCACCTTGACGACGAATTCGTTGTTCTCCGGCGCGGTCGGGAAGAACACTTTGACCTCCCAGCCACCTTCGGCGTCGACCTCCACCGAACCGGAGCCGAATTCGGAAAGTATCTGAATCGCGGTACCGGGTTTACCGGTACCCCAATACACATCGTATGGAGGGCTCTTCGTCGACGAACCCTTCACACGGTTGGCGGTGAACTCCCAGTCCGCAGGTGGGTCCGGCTTCGGGACCTCAAGAAACACCACAACAGTCGCGGAGGTTTGATTCCCGGCAGCATCGGTGGCGACGAGGGTCGCCGTATTGCGGCCGGGCGCCAGAGTAAGAGCGATGCTCCATTCGCCACCATCGGTCACCGTAGCTTCATAGCGCCCGGCAAAGACAGTCGCCCCGGGTTCGACTGTTCCCGAAAACGTCACCACCTCAACCTCGAATGTTTGATTGTGCTCGGGCGAAAGAATCTTGAACGCCGGGGGCGTCGTATCGACAGGAATCGTCGTGGTGGTAGTCGTTGACGTAGTCGTGGTTGAGGTTGTCGATGTGGTCGTGGTTGAGGTTGTCGGCGGCGGAATCGGCACGGGCACAGCTGTCGTCGACGGGGTCACAGTCGTCGGAACCACGACTGTGGTGGTCGTTGTTCCGGTACCCGCGGGTGGCGCTGGCGAGGGGCTCGGCGTCTGGATCACCGAACCCATGATCACGAAGGCGACCACAGCAGCGGCAGCGGCAGCGACGCCCATGGTCGCGTGCGTGATAAACCGCATACGGGCAGCCCCGCGAAGGTCCATCACCGGCGTAGCCGGCGACGCAGCCACACTCGATCGAATACCGGCAACAGCGCGCTGGGCTCGAAGATCAAGAGCAGTCATCGGGACCCCTCCCCCGAATCGATGCCGAGCTTCTTCCCAAGATTGGTCCTGCCCTTATGGAGATGGACCTTCACTGTGCTCGGCGAACACTCCAGGATCTCCGCGATGTCGGCGACGCTGCGGTCTTCGAGATAGAACAGCGCAATCGCATGACATTGCCGACGAGGCAGCGATCGGACGGCGCTCCAGAACTCGGCGTCTTCAGCTTCGAGCTCCGGCAACACGCGGTCGGTCGGTCCCATTCGCAGAAGCGCCCGCGCCTCTCGGGAGGTTTTGCGGAACAGCGAGACGGAGAGATTGGCGAGTACCTTGCGAACCCATGCCTCGGGCTTTTCGTACGTCGAGATCTTGGCCCAGTTCCTATGCGCGGCGAGAAACGCCTCCTGTGTGAGGTCCTCTGCGCCGTTTGAGCTCCCGGTGAGAGCGTATGCCAGGCCAAGCACGGATCGATACTCCTGCTGATAGAACGACTCAAAAGGTCTCGTTGCGGCCATAACAACCGGGCCGGAGCCGGTCCGGGCGTCACGAAACGGGTCCCCGGAAGACCGGGGAACCTGCGCCTGAGACGAAGACTTTCGAAGCGTCATGTACACCTATTACACGCCTGGACTGCGGAGAAGGTTTACTCCCTTCAATTCATCGCCCGGGATTTACCGGGACTTGAGGGAACGCGTGAACGCCGCCGTAGCGACCCGGGCGGTGGGGGGAGGGCCCGATGTCTGGCGGCGTTCACTTTGTTGAGCTGGTGGGATCACCTGCTCGATGGGGCAAATAGGGGTCACAGGCGGATTGATGGGGCCGGTGCAAGGCACCAGGCCCCAGCGTAGGGGCTATTCCGCCACGCATACTTGCCTCATGTCTTAGTGTACCGGAACGGTCGTACAACGCCCATGGGAGGCTCAAGATGGTTTAGCCTTGGTGGCGCCTGCCCTCGTAGCTCAGGGGATAGAGCACCGGCCTCCTAAGCCGGGTGTCGGAGGTTCGAATCCTCCCGAGGGCGCGTACACATTGCCGAAGCGACCGAACTGCCACGAACCGTGAAACCCCTCCTGTCGGCGTTTGCCGGCACTGTCGTCATTTCATTCTCCGCGATACTCGTCAGGCTCGCCGACGTCGAGCCGGTCACGGTGACCCTCTTTCGAGGTGTGTATGCAATTCCCGCGGTGGCTCTTCTCGCACTGCTCGACCGTGGCAAGGTTCGTCGAACGCGCAGGGAACGGATGATCGGCGTGCTGGCCGGCATTGCGCTCGGGGTTGACCTTTCGTTCTGGCACAATTCGATAGCGGATGTGGGAGCGGGTGCCGCGACCGTGCTCGGAGCCACCCAGGTGGTCTGGATCGGTGTCGCAACGGTCTTCATCTTTCGAGAACGCATCACGGGGACAGCGCTGGTGATGATCCCGGTCATCCTTGTGGGAATTGTCTTGATCTCGGGTCTCGGTGCCGCCGATGCGTACGGGGCAAACCCAATTCGCGGTGTATTCTATGGCGTCCTGACCGGATTCTTCTACGCTCAGTTCATCTTGCTGTTACGAGCGGCCGGCGGACCCGACACATCGGCGGCGGCGCGACTCCTGGATGCCGTGGTCGGAGTGACAATCGTCGGACTGATCGCCGCGCTGATCATGCCCCAGGCAATTTCCTTTTCCTGGTCCTGGCCATCTCACGGCTGGCTGATCGTTCTCGCCGTCGGTCCACAAGCGATTGGATGGGCGCTGATCACGTTCGCCCTCCCCAATCTCCGTGCCCTCCAGGCGTCGGTGGTAATCCTCATCCAACCAGGACTGACGGTGCTCTGGGCGATGCTCATTTTCGCCGAGGACCCGAACGCTCTGCAATGGATCGGACTCCTCATGGTGCTCGTTGGAGTCATCGGCACAAACACAGCCGGTGCGGCACGACCCGCCTTAGTCGAGCCGCCACACGAGACTACCGAACCGGCAAGCGGTTAACAGCCGGCGCGTCTCGGCGTGCCGGGATACCCCCTGAGTTCAAGCCACTCGGCGCACCGGCCACCGACCCGGAACATTTATCTGTCGCTTGACCGTCATCGGAGGTTGCCATAACCGAGCCTCAGGCAAAGTGTGCTCAACAGCCTGAAGGAGGCCCCCACATGTACAAGCGAACCATGGTGATCGCATCGGCCGTTTTCTCGGTCTTCCTCGTCGCCGGTGTCGCATCGGCGGTCGTCGGTCCGATCGGACCGATGTCAACATCGACAACTGAAGTGACCATCACTTCTCCGACCACGCCGGACACAACTACACCCGCCACCACCGCCACAGACGACCTCGCCTCTGACGATGATGCCCCTGACCACGACGCAACGGTCGACTCGGACGCCACCTCCGACGATGACACTCTCTCCGGCGATGCAGCCGGCGCCGATGCGGTTTCGGACGACAACAGTTCCGATCAATCTGACAATGACGCCACCGACGAATCGGATGAGAGGGAGACGACGGATCATTCCACGTACGCCGACGACAGCGGCTCGGACCAGTCCGACAACGATGCTGGCGACAGCGACACCCACGCCAACGATAACGACGGCTCGGACCAGTCCGACAACGACAGCTCCGACGACAACGACAGCTCCGACGACAACGACAGCTCCGACGAC
>BDTL01000091.1 GCA_002898115.1 bacterium BMS3Bbin02
TGGTCGACACCAACGGGGCCGCATCGAAGGATGTTTGGGACCTGCTGGCACCGGTCATGGACGGGGCAATGATTGATCTCAAGGCGTTCGATACGGACACACACCTGGACATGACCGGGGTGGCGAACACCACCGTCCTCGACTCCATTCAATACCTCGCTGATCTCGACCTGCTCCACGAGGTTCGCCTCCTGATCGTGCCCAGCCTGAACGATTCTCTGGAGAATGCAGCAAGAACCGCGGCGTGGCTTCGAACGGTGGACCCGTCGATGTCGCTCAAAGTCATCGGATTTCGCAAACACGGCACCCGCCCTCAAGCAGCACAGTTCGTCGAGCCTGACCTCGGGTCTCTCACCGCGATCGGGGACACCTACCGCGCAGCCGGATTCACCGATGTGTCCATAGTCTGAGCAACGACCACTCGATGCCGTGGCCTCCGCCACCACAAGAGTTGCTCTCCTGCCAACAACGCCGTCTGCGTACGGTCCCCGCCATCTCGCTACCATTCACCGCATGATCTTCTCCGACCGGACCATCAAACAAGCAGTCGCCGAAGCCCGGATCATCATCGATCCATACGATGAGGCCATGGTCCAACCATCGAGTATCGACCTGCGATGTGACGCCTCGTTCCGTGTATTTGAAAACCACAAATACGCACTCATTGATCCGAAAGCTCCCCAGGAGGGCCTAACCAAACAAGTCGATGCGACACCGGATGAACCGTTCATTCTGCACCCCGGCGAGTTCGTGCTCGGGGCGACAGCTGAGGTGATCGGGCTTGCAGACGACATCGTTGCTCGTCTTGAAGGGAAATCGAGTCTCGGCCGGATCGGACTTCTGATTCACTCAACCGCCGGCTTCATCGATCCCGGTTTCAACGGACAGGTCACCCTCGAGCTCTCGAACGTGGCCAACCTCCCGATAGCCATCTATCCCGGCATGAAGATCGGTCAGGTGTCGTTCTACCAACTCTCAACACCGGCGGAGAACCCGTACGGCAGTGTCGGAGCCGGGAGTAAGTATCAAGGCCAGCGCGGGCCGACGGCGAGCCGTGCCCATCGAGACTTTACGCAGGCTTCGGAATAGAACCGGCAGCTCATCGCAACAGTGAGGAGACGACGATGACGACGGCAGAGGGGCTGATCGCCGACTACCGACGCAACACGTGGATCATTCGTGAACAGAACAAGGGACTCACACACGTTCAGGCCCTTACCCAGGCGCCGTACAACATCAATTGCATGAACTGGGTGATCGGTCACATTCTGGTGAGTCGTGATGACGTGTTGGTGATGCTGGGGGCGAAGCCGCGGTTCGCATCACACGCCGATCTGTATCGAAGAGAGGCCGCCCCCATCACCGAGGACGGCCCTGGTGTCGTCACGCTCGAGAATCTCATCGATCTTGTCGGCAAAAGCCAACACGCCATCGCGGACGCCCTCTCAACAGCCGGAGAGACTCTCGCCGCTCGCAACGCGGAAGGCGAGACGCTTGCCGAGCGGATCCGCTTCCAGCTGTGGCACGACACCTATCACACCGGTCAAACCGATTTGCTGCGCCAGATTTCCGGGATGGATGACGCCATCATCTCGTAGTCCGGACGGTCCCCGCCGCGGACGACCGGATTCAGCGCAGCTTCTCTAACAAAGCGTCAAGCTGCTCGGCTTCGCTTCTCGTAAGACGCGAAAACATCTGATCTTCGAGGTCCCCGAGATGGGTATCACACGCGTCTTCGAGCAACGTACGCCCGGTGTCGGTGAGCTCAATGAACTGCACCCGGCGATCTGAGGGCGACGGGACCCGCAGTATGTAACCGGCATCGACCATCCGGTCGACCAAACGTGTCACACCACCGGTTGTGAGCGCAATCTCGTTCGCCAAGTCACACATCTTGAGGCGTTCTTCATCAGCGCGGCCGATGCGCAGCAACACCTCGAACCAGGTGTGGGATAGGTCGTGGGATTCCTCCAGGGACTGGCCGAACTCGCGATCCAACCGGGCCCGAACCTCGAGAAGACGGCCAAACGTATCAATACGCCTGTCAAACATGTTGCTTTCCGACATGTGGAGAACTTACCACAAAAATAGTTGACAGATCAACATTTTATACTGTATGGTCAACTGTTGAGTCATCAACTATCATCCAGGAAGGAATACTCCCATGACAATCTCAGCACCTGAGGCTGCTTCCGCAGCCCACAATTCGACACTTCCCGCACCGGGACGTTACGTCATCGATCCCACCCACTCTGCCGTCAGCATCACGATTCGACATCTCGTGGCGGCGAAGGTTAGAGGGCGTTTCACCGATTTCTCGGGCGAGATCAATGTGACGGACGACCAGCTCGCCTCGACCACCGAGGTGACCATCAATGTCGCGTCGATCGATACCGGAGTCGGAGATCGAGACGATCACCTCCGCTCGGGAGACTTCTTCGATGTTGAGCAGTATCCGACAGCGACATTCAAGAGCGCAGCTATCCGGTCGAATTCGAGTGGCGGATTCACTCTCGACGGAACCCTCACCATCCGCGACATCACCAAACCGGTGACCCTTGATCTAGTCTTCGGTGGCGAGGTACTCGACCCATGGGGCGGTGTAAGAACCGTGTTCAGCGCATCAACCGAGATCAACCGTGAGGAGTTCGGACTCACATGGAACCAGGCTCTCGAAACGGGAGGTGTCATGATCGGTAAGACCGCAAAGATCGAAATCGACATCGAGGCAGTGAAGCAGGACGACGCGGGATGAGCATCCCGGCCGTGCGCCTGAACCATGCCGTGCTCTTCGTGAGCGACCTGGAGCGGTCGATCGAGTTCTGGACTACGGCATTCGATATGCACGTAATCGCGCGCGAGCCTCGGGCCAATGCGGCGTTCCTGCGGCTCGGCCACGGGACCAACCATCACGACCTTGGTCTTTTTGGAATCGGCGCCGGTGCAAGCAGGCCGCCCGGACGTGCCCTGGGGCTCTATCACCTTGCCTGGCAGGTGGACACCATCGAGGAACTCGCTACGGCCCGTACGACGCTCAAGGACCTGAGTGCATACACCGGCGAGTCGAGTCACGGGGCCACGAAGAGCCTCTACGGCGCGGACCCTGACGGCAATGAGTTTGAGGTGATGTGGATGCTGCCACGCGAGAGCTGGGGCGAGTACGAAGGCTCCGCCCCGGTCGAGGCCCTGGATCTCGTGGCTGATACCGAAACCTGGAGTGGGACACGAACCGGTGGAACAATCGTGGTAGATCCGACACAGGCCTGATACCGATAGCCGACGATACACAGCAACGACCTCCCTCTCGCGCCGGCACTGCCGGACCGGGAGGGAGGTCGTCGTTGGAACACGTCACGTTGCGGCGAACGTCTCCACCGGTGCACATGTACCGTGCAGCACCACGAGACCACCAGGGAGAAACAGCACGCATGGAAACACTCACACCGCCGTTGGTGACGGCTGTCATGGTCGACTGCAATGATGCCACGGTGATGATGAGGTTCTGGGGGGGACTTCTGCACCTTGAAGAGGTGGGGAGGAGAGCCAACTACACGTGGCTGGGTCCGATCAACCAAGATGGTGTGATCACTCTCGGCTTCCAACAGGTTGATGAGCTCAAAACAACAAAGAACCGCATCCACCTCGACATGAGGAGCCGTGACGTGAAGGCGACGGTTACCCGGATCGTCACACTCGGCGGCTCGCGGGTCGCAGAACATGGTCTCGATGACATTGCCTGGGAGGTCGTCGCCGACCCGGAGGGCAACGAGTTTTGTGTCCTCCCCTTCCGTGACTAACTAGCGGCTGTCGAGAGATCGTTCGCTCGCCGAGCCGCCGCCACGAAAACAGAAAGCCGATCGCAACCCCGTTCGAACGAAGTTTCGGGTCGCCGCAGCGACCCGAAACCCACGCTCGACAAAGGGTTAGTTACTCGTCGTCGGATCCTACGAATCCCATCGCCCCGCCAAATATCACCAGGACGGTGCCCACGATCAGTATGAGGAAACCGAACCCGGTCGCAACGGTGAACGCCGCCGGGAGCCCTCCCGCAGCCTCCACCTGGGCGAAACCTGCCTGAAGAGCATCTGCGCTGTCACCGGTATCGATCATCTTGTAGACAGCGTACGCCAACAGTGCCACGCCAATCACCGACACGATCATCGATGATGTGCGATCCATGGCCTTCGCGCGGTCGCCCCGCACCGCAATCACAACGACAGCGAGGATCAGGATTACAAGAACCGGCTGGGCCCAGGTCGCAAGTCCACCCCAGATAGTCGGGATGCCATCGGGGAGCCCCGTTCCCGCTTCATTCAGAGCCGGCAGGAAGGATTCCCCCTCCGTCGTCAGCCCCTCCATCGATAGTCCGATGATTCCAATAATCACGCCCGTAAGGGCGATCAGTCGATTCCAATGCATGCGACCTTCCTCTCTTTGATTCCACTCGTCAACCATCGTACGAGCCTGGAACCGTCGCCTGCAACAGGTACCTACCCAGTTTCGACGAGTCGAGCGGCGATGGAACCATGAGATCACGATCGTGGCGCTCAGTTACAGCGCACTCCTCCCACCGCAAAGCGCGTTCTAGGGGCGTGTTGCTACATCGATTGGTGTACCGTCGGTGAGCCAGCGCACGAGCGCCTGTTTGGGCGGGTGTGAAAGGTGGCCATCGCTCACATAGAGGGCTCGGTCCACAAACTCAATCGCGGCTGGATCGTGTGAAGCCATGACTACCGCGGTGTTGTTGTGCGCTACATCACGGAGCAAACTCAGGATCGCAGCACCGGTCGCAGTATCCAGCTCCCCCGTTGGCTCATCGGCGAACAGATACGCCGGTTCATGCACCAGCGCTCGAGCAATCGAGACCCGCTGCTGCTCACCACCTGATAGCTCCTCGGGACGGTGTGCCGCTCGATTGCGCATCCCAACCCGATCGAGAGCGAACTCAACTGCACTTGTTCTGGCACTCCTTCCAACGCCAAGCAGCCGGAGCGAAATGTCGATGTTCTCGTGGGCCGACAACAACGGAAGCAAGCCTGAAATCTGGAAGATGAAACCTAGCTTGGAGCGGCGCACACGAGCCGCTTTGGCCTCCGACATGTCATCCCTACGCTCCCCGTCCATCCACACTTCGCCGCTGTCGGGTCGTATCAACAGCCCGGCGATCTGCAACAGCGACGTCTTCCCCGACCCGGACGGGCCGAAGAGCGCAACGAACTCTCCACGCTCGGCCTTCATGCTGCAATCGGCGGCGCCGACGGCTCCGGGCACGTATTCCTTGGAGACATTGCGTAGTTCAAGCATCGTAGGAGTCCATCGGTCGGATCAGGATGCCGTCATCGGTGCGTCTCGCCCGGGTCGTCGTACCGATTCCCGCGGCGCGCAACATCTCGCGGGGAAGCTGCACCGTGCCATCCGGCGAGACTTGCACAACGGCCTCGTTAGCTCCACCCTCGGTGGTGATGAGTCTGCCGTCGGCGAGCCGGACCACGCGATCGGTTCGTGTAGCAAGCGCCACATCGTGGGTGACCACGAGCACCGTGAGTCCCTCACGGTCGCACATCCCCCGGAGTAACGTGTAGATCCCAATCGAAGTGTGCGTGTCGAGCTCTCCGGTGGGTTCGTCGGCGAGCAGGAGCTTCGGTTGCATCGCCAGAGCGACACACATTGCGAGTCGTTGCTGCTCCCCGCCGGACATGGTTCCAACCTTGGCGAACGCGAGATTCCGAAGACCGACTGCTTCGAGCAGGGCCAACGCTCGTGCCTTGCGCCTACGCGCACCAACACCGGCGAGCAGCATCGGCAACTCGACGTTGGCGCGTACCTTCAGGTAGGGAAGCAGGTTACGGTGGAAGTCCTGCCACAGAAATCCGACGTTCCTGCGGTAGTAGTTCGTGAGGTCTCGCCGATCGATCCCGGACAGGTCCACACCATCAACAGTTACCGATCCGGCCGACGGTTGCTCAAGGCCCGCCAGGACTCTCAGCAGCGTAGACTTCCCCGCACCCGACGCACCGACCACCGAAACGAACTCGCCCTCCTCCATCGAGAAGTTCAATCCGTGAAGTGCCACGACTTCAAGCGAACCCTGTTTGTGGATCTTGATGAGATCGACGCATTCCACCATCGCCGCCGTCATCGTTCCACCTCCCGGAGCACTTCGCTCATCTGTGACACGGAAACCCGTCGTGTCGCCCACAACACAGCCCCGACAAGGAGGACCGAGACCACCGCAACGTATCCGAGCAGAACCGGTACCGCGACGGCGAGACGGACCGTTGGTTCAACCACTTCGGCTGTCTCGCCAAGCTGGAGGAACGGCACCATCAGACGCATGAGCTGCACACCACCGTACACGCCGATGACCGATCCAAGCCCGAGAACGACGATCTGTTCGAGAGCAAACGTCATCGCGACTCCGCTCCGGGGGAATCCCATTGCACGCAGGATCCCCATCTCGCGGGCACGACGTGACACGGCAAGGAGCACGTAACTAATGACACCCGCGAGGGCCAGAACAACAGACGTGACGGCTCCAACAAACAAGATCGCGACAAGACCGATCTGTACGGGGCGCCCGGCGAAATCCGCCGCGCTCCCCCGCGCTGTGTAGGTCTCGTCCGGAGCCGAACCAAGCTCCGCAGTCGCACGCCGAACCGCAGCATCGGGATTCTCGGTCTTGATCCACAACTCATCAGCGCCGAACACGGCAGCGACCGGACGATTGACGCTCCAGGTCGCCGCACCGTTGAGAGAAGCGACCAGCGGGCGCTGGTCGAAGACCATCTTGCCGGTGAATCGTTTGTCGGTCATCGTCGGCATCAGATCGACTCTCCCCACCATGACAACATCAAGACCTACCAGACCGATCGATATCCGAATCCCCGTACCAATATCGAGACCGGTGGACCCCTGTACGTCTTGATCCACGAGTACGTTCAGCGGTGCCACCCTGTATCGCAACTCGGGGACCAACGTGCTCTGGGTGTTCCGCCTTGGAGACCGAAACACATCGGATGTTCCGTCCCGGTAAAGGGGATCCTGGCGCATGGCCTCAGTCGGCGGAACTGCGAAATCGGGGGGAACAGCACTGTAGATCTGTCGAATGAGGTCGATGTTTGCGACGTCCGTGTCGCGAGAGAGACCGTTCACCGACATGAGCTCGGAGATGTCCAAAGGCACCTCGCCGGATGACGTCGTCACAACCATGTCATCGATATAGATCCTGTCGCCCGCGGTCTTGATTCCGTTTCGGTTCTCACTCAGTTCGAACCACATCGAGTGGAGCTCGAAGGGTCCGACCGGTGGGTCGACATATCGTCTCGTCCCGCTCGAAAGCTGCAGGCCCGTGGAAAAGTCGATCCGTGAAGAACTCCAACGCTCAAAAGTGAGATTCTTCGCCGACACCATCGTCCACAGTCTGTCTGTTGCATCCATGACTTTGACGACCACTCTCGCGGCCGAATCACGCGGATCCGGAGAACCCTCGGTATCCAGAATTGTCGGTGGTTGAACAATGCCTTCGAATCGAAGACCGGTTGCGTCCTCCGGGAGGAGAATACCGACACGAGCGATCTCGTCGTCGGGGCGAAGGGCCGCGAATACAAGGTCGAGCGGCAATGGCGAATAGTCGTCGCGCCAGCCGGTAACGGTCGGAAACGTCTCGGGATCGATGGCGAGTATCTGAGCCAAACGGCCACGCTGTGATGGCCCACCGGCTGTCCTCATGACAGGAGTCGTCGTGAACTCCTCCCCAAGGTCGAGATAGCCGGCATGATCTCCGACAATACGGACGTCGGCCCCTGATTCGAATACTGAGCGATCGATAAAGGACGTGTTCAGTGTGTTTGCATAGGTCAGCGCAAACGCTCCGAGCCCGGAGGTCAGCCACACAAGCAGAGCGAGTCGACCGTAGGCGACCGGGTTGCGGGACAAATGCCAGCCGGGGAGTGCAGATGAAAGGCGCCCCGACCGGGTCATGGACCACCCAACAACGCGCAACACGAAGGGCAGGAGTCGCAGCAGTAACAACGCCCCGGTAAAGAGCAGCAGAACCGGGAATATGACAGCGATCGGATCCAGCTCAACTTTGTTGCCCTCGAAAATGATGAATCCACGCTGCCGGAGCTGGAGGAGAACCACCAACGAGAGTGCAACAGCAAAGAGATCCAGGTTGTACCGCTGCCAGATCGACTGCGTTGTCGGACGGCTCGCAAGAACACGCAGTTCCAAGACTGATCGGCGGGCGAAAGGAACAATGGCCAGCCCCATAGCCCCGAATGCGAGCACCGCGCCACCGATCAGAAACGGTCGCAGCGATTGTGCCTCGGTCA
>BDTL01000092.1 GCA_002898115.1 bacterium BMS3Bbin02
GGGCATTCGACGCTTCAAGGGTTCTAGCGAGAAGCTCGCCAAGCGGGCACGCTCGTGGGAGACACGCGTCGGAAAACTCAAAGCCACCCGCACCGAAATAGCCGCCAGTCGTCGCAACGTTGCAGTGCGGTTTCCGCAACCGGAGACGACCGGGAGGACACCGATCAAGGCGCAAGGACTGGGAAAGGCGTATGGCGACAACCTGGTGTTTCTCGATGTCGACGTGGATATCGATCGTAGCGAAAGGATGATCATTGTCGGCCTCAATGGCGCCGGGAAGACAACACTGCTGCGTATCCTTGCTGGTGTCGAGACCGCTGATCTTGGGGAGGTCACCTATGGTCTGCGAGCGTCGGTCGGCTACTACGCCCAGGAGCACGAACAGATTCACGCAGGCAAGACTGTGATCGATCACATGCGAGCTGCCTCGGGCGCACCGGACAGGGAACTCCGGTCAGTGTTGGGACACTTCCTTCTGGCGGACAAAGTAGAGCAGGATGCCGGGACCCTTTCTGGTGGCGAGAAGACAAAGCTGGCGCTCGCCCAGGTCGTGATGGGTCGACATAACCTACTGCTACTCGACGAACCGACGAACAACCTTGACCCCCAATCCAAAGAAGCGCTACTTGACGCGTTGACCCAGTACGTCGGCACGTTGATTCTCGTGAGTCACGACACCGACTTCGTCGAACAGCTAGTGCCCGATAGGGCGATCCTGATGCCGGATGGTGACACGGTATGGTTCGAGCAAGAGCTTCTCGAACTGGTGGCATTGACGTAACAGCACGCCGTGCATCACACCGGGGAAGTCAGATTTCGGTCTCGGTAATGGTGGACTCGATCTCTGAGTCGCTAAACGTGACTAGAGCGAGTGAGCGGTGGGTCGGCGAGGTGAAGATGACCCTGATGAAGTCCCTTTGGGTGAGAATCACTTCAGTGGAGTACCCGGGCTGGGGCGTGGCCCATTGCAGGAACAACTCCGTGCCAAGGCGCCGGACGCTTACCGAGCCGCCCTCGAGGTGAATAACCTGCGTATCGACACGATCGTCGATCGGAGCATGAAACGTTGGTACGGACGACCGTTTGACATCAGGGATGATGTCAAACGCGGAATCTCCTCCTCCGTCGGCTGCAGCATCACCCTCGCGAGTGCGATCAGTCTGGTCAAGCGCTCCCTCAGAAGTGTCATCGGTGCTGTCTTCGCCGCCGGAGGCTTGGGGCTCGTTCACCGATTGCACTGTCGCTGCGACGGGGAGCGCTGCTACTTCAGCCGCCGACAGCGGGTCCAGTGGTCGGTCATTGACGCGACCACCGGCAACGGTGACGGCACCTAAAGCGACCAGACTTGTCACGGAGGCCACGATGACCCAGCCGACGACGAGGAGGAGTCTCTGCCGCATTGCAATCATTGTGGAACAAACCTCCTTTGGCGCTGGCCAATATTACGTTAAAGAATCAATAAAGTGCGTTGAGATTTGCACAAGGTCTCTACAGTGACCCCATGGCATCAGTCGTGATCATCGAGGACGAGCAACGCATCCGCGAGTTACTGGCACGTGTGCTCGCAGACCAGGGTTATGTCGTCGACTCAACCGGCACCGCGATGGACGGGCTGCATGCGGTCGTCCGGGGATCACCCGATCTTGTCATCCTCGATATGGGGCTGCCGGATCTCGACGGGACGGAGCTCCTCAAAATGATCCGTGCCGTCAGCGATGTTCCCATCATCGTTGCGACCGCCCGCGGCGAGGACGCCGACGTCATCAAGACACTCGATGCAGGCGCGGACGATTACCTCGTGAAGCCGTTCTCGGTTGAGCAATTGGAAGCTCGTGTGCGCGCGGTGCTCCGACGAATGTCGGGCGACGCCAGACGAGGTCAGCCGCTGCTGATCGGAGATCTTGAAATTGATGTCGCTGCCAGAGTCGTCAAACTGAACGACAAGGAGCTGGATCTCAGCCCCAAGGAGTTCGACCTTCTGCGGTTCCTTGCAGAAAGGGTTGGTGAAGTGGTTTCGAAACGCGAGATCTTGGCTGAAGTGTGGCGTCAGCCGTACGGTGGGTCCGAGAAGACTGTTGATGTCCATATCTCGTGGCTTCGGAAAAAACTCGGCGAGTCTGGGGCGAAGTCGAGATATCTCCAAACCGTGTTCGGCGTTGGAGTGAAGCTGGTCGATCCAAGCGAGTGAGACGCAGACTCGCGCTCGTGTCGCTCGCCGTGGTGGCACTCGTGGTCGTGTCCTTGCTGTTGCCGCTGGCGGTCCTGGTCCGTAATCAGGCCCAAGATCGAGCGTTGTCTCGAGCAGAGCGCGAGGCAAAGTCCATTGCCGCAGCGGTGGCAGTACTTTCTTCCGGGCCGGAAGTCGACACCGACGATCCCGCGTTGATCCAGACCGTGCTCGACAGTTTCGGATCGCCCGACGGGATCTCGGTGATCCTGCCGTCCACGGAGGTGATCGGCGAACAATTCAGTGTTGGCGTAAACCTTGACCGGGCGAGATCAGGGAGTGCGTTTACCGCACGAATCTCGTCTGGAGCCGAAGTACTTGTCCCCGTCCTAGTTTCTGACGGCCCCGCTTCTTCTTCGTCGACAGCAGTCGTTGTCCGTGCCTTCGTCCCGAATGAGGAACTCACTCGAGGAGTCATCGTGGCGTGGTTCATGCTGGGAGGGCTTGGCGTCTTCCTGATACTTGTCGCGGTGTGGGCGGCCGACCGGTTCGGGCGTTCGGTAGTTCGGCCGGTAACTGCCCTTTCGGAAGCCGCCCATCGACTCGGGCGCGGTGAGCTCGACTCCCGTGTCGACCCTGACGGACCCGAGGAAATCGCCGAGGTCGGGAAGGCGTTCAACACGCTCGCGCGGCAGCTAGGAGACCTGCTATCGGCCGAGCGAGAGTCTCTTGCAGACCTTTCGCATCGGCTGCGGACACCGCTCGCGGCTCTGCGTCTCCAGGCGGGAACGCTGTCGAACCAGGAGGAGGCCGCCGCGATCCTCGTTGACATCGAGGCCCTTGAGGGAGCTGTCGACTTCCTTATCGAACAAGCGCGGGCTCCCGACCCCGACCGGACAGGTAGGCGATGCGACATGTCGGCTGTGGTTCGACACAGGGGGCCGTTTTGGAAGGTCCTAGCCGACGAACAGGGTCGAGCAACAACGATCCGCACCTCAGGCGGGAGCCTTCTCGTCGGGATTGCGGCAGACGAACTCGGTGTGATCATCGACACGCTGCTCGAGAATGTCTTCGCGCACACGCCTGCGGGGACGAGTTATTCGGTGACAGCTCATCGGACGCCGAGAGGCGAAGCGGTACTCGTCATCGAGGATGACGGACCGGGGTTCTCTCAGGGGGATGTCATGGAGCGCGGTGTGTCGGGAGCTGGCGGAACGGGTCTCGGTCTCGACATTGTTCGACGAACGGTTGAACGACATGATGGTGCGGTCCGGATTCGTCACGCGGTGTCAGGCGGCGCCCGCGTCGAAGTCTCGTTCCCGATCATCGCAACACCGTTATAGATCTGCGGTCACACCGCCGCTTTTGGTGTCCCTGCCGCCGGTACCGCCCGGTTTTGTGCCCACGCTCGAAGTCGGGCGATGTCTTCGGGTCGTGATTGCGAGAGCGGGACGGTTGCAGAAACCTCGTCCAGGATGTGATCCACTGTGACGGTTGTTTCGTCGTCCAGCGAGCGGTACAGGGCGCCGACGATGCTTGACTCAATCTCCGCACCGGAGAACCCGGTTGTGGCTTCGGCCAGCATGTCGATGTCGAATTCCGCAGTGTCGAGGTTGCGGCGGGTCATGTGGAGCTCCAGAATCGCGCGGCGCGCCGACAGTTCCGGGAGGTCTACGAAGAAGATCTCGTCGAATCTGCCGCGCCGCAGGAACTCAGGGGGTAGGGACGTGACGTCGTTTGCGGTCGCCACGATGAAGACGTCCGCTTCATGATCTTGCATCCAGCGAAGGAACGTTCCGAGGATCCGTCTGCTCACGCCCCCATCTCCTTCCCCGGAGGAAGCGAAGCCTTTCTCGATCTCGTCGATCCACAATACGACGGGCGACATTGTTTCAATGGACGCGAGTGCAGTAGTGAGGCGCGTCTCGGTCTCGCCAATGTATTTCGAATACAGCCGAGACGGATCGAGGAGGACGAGGGGGCGACCCCATGTGGTAGCCAGCGTCTTGGCGACGAACGATTTACCGCACCCCGGGATACCTGTCATCAGGATGCCGCGCGGCGTTCCGAGACCGAGCTGTTCAGCGAGTCCTTGTGCGACCGCGCGTTCGCGCAGAGAGAGCCATCGCTTCAGACCCTGAAGGCCACCCACTTGATCGAGGGTGCCGACTTTCTGCTCCACGAGTTCGAGGATGCCGTCGTTCGCGAGTAGGGCGGCTTTCGCCATCCGAAGTTTCGGGATGTCGGTCGTGTCGATCGTTGACTCGTCGAGCAGGGTCTTCTGCAAGAGACGTTCGGCTTCGGACAGGCTCAAGCCCCGTAGGGCTGAGACCATTCGAGATCTGTCCATCGGAACAAGGTCGACGATGAGTCCCCGGCGAACGAAGTTCCGCAGCGTCGCATCAACAAGATCGGCAATCTCGGCATCGCTCGGCGGTTTGAGACGCCACTGTCTCGCCTGCTCACGCAGTTCGTCGGGAATGCTGAAATCGGGGCCTGTGACGATATACGTTTGTCCCGGTTTCGCGTTCGTTGTCGCTTCCTTGAGGGCCCGGACAACCGTCGGATTGTCGAGGAAGGGGTACAGGTCAGCGAAGATAAACACTCCGGGACCAACGAGTGCAGTTGTGAAGTCCAGGGCTATGGTCGGATCCTGGGTACCGTATTGACTCGCGAGGCCTTGTTTGGACAAGCCGCTGGTTGCCGACCAGATCCACACCGGCAAGTTGAGGTCGTCGGCGACGCGTCCAAGGAGCCGCACGAACCGCGACTCTTCGTCAGTCTCGACGGCAAGGAGCGGGTGGCGCGAACGGAGGAGTGCTGTGAGATCTTCCATCGAATCCATGCACGAGTCATCGGCAAAACGTGTCATCGGCCAAAGCGATCTTTCGTGTCAAGAACCCATCGAAAGTAGTCTGGCGCGCTGAAGGCCGGTTGTTACTTCTCGATCGAGCGAAAGGTGTGGTCGTTATGAACACCGATACAACTGTCGTCGACGCGCCCGAGGGCTACCCCGATGGGTGGCAGTTCGACACCGTCCTCAAGGATGGAAAGACCGTCCGCGTCCGACCGATCGTCGCCAGCGACGGCGCCGGTCTCCAGACGCTGGTGCGCGGCATGTCGAGCGAAAGCGCCTATCACCGTTTCTTTCGCGTCAAACACGAGCTCTCCCAATCTGAGCTGGAGTACTTCACAGTTGTTGACTACGCCGACCGCATGGCATTTGTGGCGATTGCCTCGGGTGAGCTCATCGGTGTGGGGCGGTACGACCGACAGAACGAGGGCACGGTCGCGGAGGTTGCGTTTGCTGTTGCTGAAGGTCATCAGGGGAGAGGGGTAGCAAGCCAGCTCATCCAGCATCTCACGAACTATGCCCGCACCCAGGATATCGACCAGTTCAGCGCCTATGTGCTGGCCGACAACCACTCGATGATGCGGGTGTTTCGTAACGCAGGGTTCCAGATGGAACGGTCGTTCGAAGCCGGTGTATACACGGTGAAATTCCCGACCGAGGAATCTGCCGAGCGTTGGGAGATCGAGACACAGCGCGAGCGCCGGGCTGTTGCCGCCTCCATGATGCCGATTTTCTATCCCCATTCGGTCGCGGTCATCGGTGCAAGCCGTAACCCGGGTTCGATCGGTGGTCGCTTGTTCCGGAACCTCCTCAAGGGTGAATTCACCGGACCTGTGTTTCCGATCAACCCGAGCGCGTCTGTGGTTCGCAGCGTGAAGGCTTACAAGTCCGTGCTGGATGTCCCTGACCCTATCGATCTCGCCTTCATCTGTGTTCCGGCCGCGCTTGTTCTCGGCGTTGTCGCGGAGTGTGCTGAGAAAGGCGTGAAGGGGCTTGTCGTCATCACTGCGGGATTCGGCGAGACTGGAGCGGCGGGCCTTGCCTTGGAGCAAGAGTTACTCAACCTCACGCGCTCCAGCGGAATGCGCATGGTTGGCCCGAACTGCATGGGCATCCTCAATACCGACCCTGTCGTCTCAATCGACGGACAGTTCGGGCCCATTTCACCTCCGCGGGGCAACGTCGCCATGTCATCCCAGAGCGGTGCCCTTGGTATCGCGATCCTTGATTCTGCGAAGCGTCTCAACATCGGGATCTCTAGTTTTGTGTCTGTCGGTAACAAAGCCGATGTGTCCGGCAACGACCTGCTGCTGTTCTGGGAAGATGATCCTTCGACCGATGTGATCCTGTTGTACCTTGAGTCCTTTGGCAACCCGCACCGGTTCTCGCGGCTTGCGCGGCGCATCGCGCGAAAGAAGCCGATCGTCGTGGTGAAGTCCGGTCGTTCCGCGGCCGGGGCACGGGCAGCGAGTAGTCACACCGGATCACTCGCGAGCTCCGACACTGCCGTGGATGCGCTGTTTCGTCAGGCAGGCGTGATTCGTCTCGACACGTTGGAGTCAATGTTCGACGTGACGTCACTGCTCGCGAACCAGCCGTTACCGAAGGGACGTCGGGTCGGTATTCTCACGAACGCCGGGGGGCCTGCGATCCTTGCTGTCGATGCGCTTGAAGCTCAGGGACTCGACGTCGTTGAGTTTTCGGATTCGTTGAAAGCCAGCCTCCGGAAGAGTCTGTCGCCCGATGCGTCCGTCACCAATCCCGTTGATATGATCGCGTCTGCGGGTCCGAGTCAGTATGCCGAGTGTCTGTCATTGATGCTGGATTCTGCGGAGATCGATTCCGTACTGGTGATCTTCATCCCGGCATCATCCGACGGTGTTGTTGACACCGCGCAGGCCATTCGCGACACCGTGGACGGCTACGACGGTGACAAGACGGTCCTCGCGGTCTATATGTCGTCGGCCGGGGCTCCCGACGAGCTTTCCGCCGGACCGAACAGGATTCCGACGTATCCGTTCCCGGAGCCTGCCGCCCTCGCCCTTTCAAAGGCGGTTGGATATGCAGAGTGGCGTGAGAAAGATCATGGCGATGTGGTTGAGTTTGACGACGTGGACAAAGAGTCGGCGCGGGTCATCGTGGAAGCCGCGATTGCGAGATCAACTCAGCCGGAAGGTCTCTGGCTTGAGCCCGCAGAGGTTGATGGCATCCTCGGTGCGTATGGGCTCTCTTTGCCCATGTCTCGCGTGGTGGCGACCGCCGACGAAGCTGTATCGGCCTGGTCCGCTGTCGGTGGGCCCGTTGTTCTTAAGGTTGTGGCTCCATCGGCGCTCCACAAGTCCGACATAGGCGGTGTCGCTCTCGATGTCGACTCGGAGGCTGACGTTCGGGCCGCGTTCACACGGGTGACATCGGTTGTGGACGACGCAGAGGGCGTTCTTGTCCAGGAGTTTGTGTCCGGGGGACATGAAGTGTTGATCGGGACGACCGATGATCCGAACTTCGGTCCGCTTATCGTGTTCGGTCTCGGCGGCGTGTTTGTTGAGTTGATCGGTGATGTGTCGTTCCGCATCCATCCAATCACCGACATCGAGGCAGATGACATGGTTCGTGAAGTGAAGTCGGCTCGCCTCCTTGAGGGGTATCGGGGTGGAGATCCCGGTGACATACCGGCCGTGAAGGAGACGCTGTTGCGCGTGTCCGCACTCGTCGAAGATCTTCCCGAGGTCGTTGAAATGGACCTCAACCCGGTGAAGGTGGGACTCCCCGGTACGGGTATTTCCGTCGTTGACGCGCGTATCCGGGTGCGGTCCGTAGCCGACCGCTGGGTACCAAACCGGCGGGACATCCCGTCCGAGATCTAAGGTAGACCCATGAATGTCGTCGATCTCATGACCACCAATGTTGCCACGGTGTCGCCGGACACGTCGCTGCGTGGTGCTGCGCGGATAATGTTCCGCTCTCAGGTCAGCGGTCTCCCGGTGACCGACGACAACGGTTTGTTGGTTGGCATTATCACCGAGGCAGACTTTCTTCGTCTTGAGTTGAGTCGATTCGAATCTGACAATCCGGCTTCCGTTGAGTCGGTCGCCGACATCATGACCCGCACCGTGGAAACGATCGGGCCGAACACTCCGCTGATCGAAGCCGCGAAAGTTATGGTCGTTCGTGAGGTGAAGAGACTGCCGGTCGTTGATGATGTCGATCAGCTCGTCGGCATTATCTCTCGTATGGATGTTGTCAACGCGTTCACTCGTCCGGATGAGGTCATCGAGGATGAGATCCGCGAGGATATCGTTCGGCGAGTACTGGGTCTTGAGCCGAGCGAGCTGGATGTTACAGTCAGAGAAGGTGTTGTGTACCTTCGTGGAGCCATGGGGACCCAAGCAGAAGCCCGTCTATTGACCGAGATGACACGCCGCCTGGATGGAGTTCTCAAGGTCGCTTCCGAGCTGACATGGCCGCTAGGTAGTGGGTGACCTCGCGCAGACGGATGGGGTGTTTACAGCCTCGGCGGGGCACACTATTGCATGGGTTCGCTGGGAAACAGCTAGCCCGGCGCAGAGGTTGTTCTTTGTCCACGCCACGGGATTCTGCAAGGAGGTGTGGCGCCCCGTTATTGACGAGCTGGCTGAGCGGGGACTGGAGTTCTCCGCAACGGCGATCGATCAGATGGGGCATGGGGCATCGACCAGGAACTGGGATGTTCCCGTCGACTGGTGGCAAAACGCACGAGACCAGGTGCAGTGTGCCGACGGTGTACCGTTCGACATGGTCATCGGACACAGTTCTGGTGCGGGAAACGCCGTCCTGGCCGCCCTGGTAGATCCCGAGTTTGCTCGCCGGCTTCTTCTCATTGAGCCAATTCTCCTCCCGCCCCCCTACGTGCAAGATACCGAGCATCCTCTCGTTGTCGGGGCCCTGCGACGTAAACGTCGGTTCGAGTCTCGTCAGGCTGCCTACGCGAATTTCCATGGTCGTGGTGCATTTGCGGGGTGGGACGAGAGGGTCTTCGATGCATACATCGCCTACGGTTTTGTTGATCAGCCCGATGGGTCGGTCGTGATTGCGTGCGATCCCAAACACGAATCCGAGTTTTTCGGGGCTGCGGGAAAACACGGTGGGTGGGAACGGATGGGAGAGGTCGTTCCTCCCGTTCACATTGTCGCCGGGGAGAACTCGGACTCACATCCTCCGGATTTCGTTGAACTACAGCGTGTTCGACTCGGCGCCACGAGTGAGATTCTTCCCGGTGTCGGCCATCTTGTGCCGATGGAGGCGCCAGGAGTCACGGCCGATATCGTGATTCGCGAACTTGGGGCCGCAACTGCGCTGTAGGCCTGTACCATTGAACACTGTGTTGATCTCCTCCGACGATATCCGCTCCCTCGCGACCGCCCTCGGCGGTGTTTCGGCGACGGTTCGCACGGTCGTGGTTCCTACGTCCGTGCATCCTCTCCAGTTCGTGAGATCCGCTGCCCACCTCTTCGGACGTGCCTTCTTCTTCTCTGAGCCCACCGGTCGCGCATTCGGAGGTCTCGGAGCTGCGTGGCGTGCGACGGCAAGCGGTCCGGATAGGTTCTCGCTTCTGGAGGAAGAGCTCTCGACTGCGGGCCTTCCCCCTGATGTTGAAGCCGCGATGGGGTTTTCGTTCTCTGAAGACGGACCGAAGAGCGACCTATGGGACGGGTTCGGCGCCGCCGAGGCGTGTGTTCCCGAGATCGCGATCTCGGTTTCAAATAGTGGCAAGCCTCAGCTGCGTGTCACGATCGCCGCCGGCCAGTCCAGCGACCGAGTTCTGTCGGTGCTTGCCCGCCTTGTTGAACCCGACCGTCTTCGCCCACCCGAACCGGGGGATTACACGATTGAGGCGCACCCTTCGACCCTGGAATGGCAACGTGAAGTTGACGACGCGGTAGAGGCAATCCGCGCCGGGGTCGTGCACAAGGTCGTTCTCAGCCGCTCGGTGGTCGTGAAGTCGGAGGCCTCCGTGCCACCGTTCGACCTTGTCCACCACCTTGGTGCGGTGCACCGCGGCTGTTACATCTTCGGGTGGCAGACCGGTGACGCCGTCTTCCTTGGAGCGACACCGGAACTGTTGCTTTCCAAACGCGGTCGCCGAATCGTTTCCAACCCTCTGGCTGGATCCGCGCGCCGGGGTCCTGACGATGAGGCCGATCGAGGCATCGGGGCTGAACTGATGGCGTCGTCCAAGGATCGCTCCGAGCACGCCTTTGTTGTCGATGACATCAGGGATCGGCTCGGACCGCTTACCGGTGACCTGGTAGTTCCATCTGAACCATCGGTGTTACGCACCGCAGCGGTGCAGCATCTGTCGACGAGGATCAGCGGAACGCTTCTGGACGGTGTGTCCTTGTACGAGGCTGCCGCGACGATCTATCCAACCGCTGCGGTTGGTGGATCACCCCGCCAGCAGGCTCAGGTGCTCATTGACAAGGTCGAGCAACTTGACCGAGGTTGGTACACCGGCGGCATCGGCTGGGTCGACTCTGACGGCGACGGGACCATCGCTCTCGGCCTGCGGTGCGGACTCGTCCGCGGCAGCGAGGCGCACGTCTTTGCGGGGAATGGGATCGTCGCGGAGTCAGATGCCGAGACTGAACTGCTCGAGACCCGGCTCAAACTTCGACCCATGCTGAACCTGCTGTCGGCTACCTAACGAGGTCCGAAACCAGAGACCGAAGTCTGTGCCGTTCCTCGGCGGCCTCGGCGCGCGAGGTGTGAACCTCGATGAGGCGAGGCGTGCCGGACCGCGCGGACAGGGCCATGTGAAGTTCGTTCGGCGTTTTCACAGTGCTGGTTTCGATTCCGAAAGCCGTTGCCAGGGTCGCGATAGACAGTCCGTGGGGTGTGCCGAAGAGGCGCTCGAACCGGTTCGGATCGAGATTGGTCGGGTCTGCTTGGGCAAGATGGTGAAAGATGCCGCCACCGTCGTTGTTGACGACGAGGATTGTGAGATCGGGCGCCAGACGAGCAACGGTGGCTAATGAACCGACGTCGTGGAGCGCAGCAACGTCGCCGATGTAAGCCAACGTGTGGCGTCCCGCCGACACCGCGACACCGAGTGCCGTGGAGATGATCCCGTCGATACCGTTTGCACCACGGTTGGCAATCGTTCGGGCTGCGTTCCATCGACCTCCCCAGACATCGAGATCACGAATCGGCATGGACGATGCCACGACGAGGTAGTCGGCGGTTGTCGATGTCGTAGCCACGGTCGATGCAGTGGAAGGTTCGGTGAGTGTCGCACCGGAAATCTCATCAGTCAGCGCGGCCGCAACGACCTCGTCGTGGGCGATCCACAGGTCTCGGTAATCGTTGGCGCCGGACGGCAGCTCGGCGCGCAGCGCGTCGAGTGTCGCTGCTATGTCGCCGACAAGGATGCCGGTGGCCGAACCCATGGGATCATGCCGGCCCGACGCAACGATCACATACTGGGGGATTTCCGCGTGGTCTCCCAGCCAGGTCCAGACTGGTTTCGACGTTGGAAGAGGTCCGACCCGAATCACGATATCCGGTGGGTCGCGCTCAAGGGCCCCGGCTTCAGCGAGGAGGTCTGCGTAGGCGATGGTGTGTGCCGCACCGGGCGATCGGAGTCCTGATTGGGGATCGGCGAACACCGGTGCGCCCAGATGCTCAGCAAACTCTGTGACGGCAGCGGAGTCCTTGCGCGACAGGCGTCCGGCGACAATGAGAGGGTGCCCGGCGGCCGCCAACGCGGCGATCGGCGTGCCAAGATCCGTGCCGTGATGCTCAGCCGAGTCCGTGCGAACGCCGGGTGAGCGGACCTCAGCTGTCTCGGGACCTCCCGAGCCGGGAAGAAGGGGCTCACGAAACTCAATGTTGAGGTGGACCGGACCCGGCGTTGGTGCTGCCGCGCAGCGCCAGTGTGTGCGCAGCCGCGTGTTGATGGTCGTATTGCTCGAATCGCCGAAGGCCTGTGAATCGATTGATTCGTAGGCGCGCACCGTCGAACCGAAGATCTCGCGTTGGTTGATCGTCTGCGGCGCGCCGCTGCCCCACAGTTCGTGTGGGCGGTCGGCCGAGACGATGATCATCGGTGTTGTCGAGAGATCGGCCTCGATGACCGCCGGCAGGTAGTGGCCGACGGCGGACCCGGAGGTACAGACAAGCACCGCCGGGGCCTCGGTTGCTTTCCCTACCCCGAGTGCGAAGAACCCGGCGGAACGTTCGTCGTGGTGCATCGACACCGAGAGGTCGGGGTGGTTGTCGAGGGCCAGGAGTAGGGGTGTGTGGCGCGAGCCGGGAGAGGCCACCACGTGTCGTACGCCGCTTGCGGCGAGGGTAGCGGCGATAGCGAGCGCGGTCCGGTCCTGTGGGTTCATCGATAGGAGCCTACCCGGGTGGGACCCTACACATGAAGGCACTGTTGACGACTCGCAAGTAACGCAGTTGTTCTATAAGATATAGAATAATGTTAATCAAACTCAAGACCGACTCCCGGATCCCGCTCCATGAGCAGATCGCGACCGGTGTTCGTCGCGCCATTCAGGAGGAGCAGGTCGGCGTTGGCGATCGTCTTCCGGCCGCAAGGGAGCTAGCGAGAGCGCTCGATGTGAATATGCACACAGTCCTGCGGGCGTACGCTGGCCTGCGTGATGAGGGTGTTATTGAGATGCGGCGGGGCCGCGGGGCAGTGGTGATCGGGGAGGTCTCTCGGGTCCAGTTCAGGGCGAGCCTGCGAGCGGTCGTTGCGGACGCGCGACGCATCGGGCTGAGCGATGCGGACATTTTGAATGAACTGCAAGGAGTGCTGTGATGAACGATCGTGCCGGGGCTTCTACGAAACTGTTGCTGTGGCTCCCGGGGGTGATAGCCGTGGTGTTGCTGGTCGCACCGCTCGCCATCCGGGACAGGCTCCCGGACCCGCTCGCAATTCACTGGGACCTCTCCGGTGCCCCGAACGGATTCGGCCCCTTGATCCTTATTGCGCTGGTGTCGTCTGTTGCGGTGGCGATTGCGTGGGTGGTGTTTCTACGAACGTACCGGGTCGAGATGTTGCAATCTCATGCCGGTGCGATGGTCTGGTTCCTTGCCATCCTCATGGGAGGCATGGAGGCCTTCACCATTTCTGCAAACCTTGATCGCGCCACCTGGCAAGATGCGGGGACCTTCGGTCCTGGTCGTGCTGCCGTCCTGGTCGTTCTCGCCGGACTCGTCGGATTCGGGGTATGGCGCGTCCTTGGAGGGAATATGTCGGATCCCGGTGTTGCGATCGGCCCCGCGCCCTCGGCGGGTGTCGAACTCGGTGAACACGCCGTGTGGGTAGGGAAAACGGCCGCCGCAAAGGGGTTCGTCGGTATTGCGCTCGCCATCACGGTCGGTTCGGCGGTCGCCGCTGTGTTACGACTCACCCCGGTGGTTACGTTGTCCCTTGTCGTCACCGCGTTACCGCTACTGATGTTTGTCTCGCTGCGCGCCCGGGTGAGTAACACGGCGGTCACCGTATGGATGGGGATCTTCGGCGTGCCGAGAGTCTCGTATCCGCTCTCACGGATCATCCGCGCAGAGGTTATCGACGTGCGCCCCCTGGCGTACGGTGGATGGGGGTATCGCATCGTCAAAGGTGCGCGCGCCTGGATCGTCCGGCGCGGGGAGGGGATACGACTCGTCCGACCCGGGAAGGCGGACATTGTTATCACGGTCGATGGGGCCGCCGGTGCGGCAGGTCTCATCAACGATGTCCTGATGACGGAAGGACGTTTCGTCGCGGCCGACTCCTCGTGATTCACCTCCCGGTTTGAATGCCACAACGGCGAGAGTTGCTGCTGCTACACGGCGAGTGCGGCCGCCAGCACCACGGCGACCGCGAGCTGAAGTCGTGCTGTTCCTTTGAGAATCGCGATGAGAGTTGGTCCGGTCGTCGCCGTCGATAGTCGGCGTGCCAGCCACACACCTGTCAGAGAGAGCAGGGCCGCGGCCAGCGCTGTCGACGGATATCCGGAATCGCGTACCCCGAGGGCGATGCTCGCCGATGTTCCGACGAAAAGTGCCGTGTAGAACCAAACCGACCGCGTCCGTCCGAGCCGCACGGCAAGCGTGCGTTTACCCGCTGCTTGATCTGTCGCGATATCTCGGACGTTGTTGGCGACCAGGATCGCGGTTGCGAGGAAACCCATCGCAACCGCTCCCGGCACCGCATCCATCTGCCAGGTTGCGTCATGTACGAACCGGGATCCGATCGTGGCGACAAGTCCGAAGAACACGAACACGAAGAGCTCACCGAGTCCGAGATAGCCGTAGGGTCGTGGACCGTTGGTGTAACCGAATGACGCAATGATGCTCACAACACCGATAACAATCACCGGCCATCCCGCTACCCACGTGAGGTACAAGCCTCCCAGGGCTGCAAGACCGAGCACGACGGCGACGCCTCGCCACATCTGCCCGGGGGTGATCAGGCCAAGGGCGACGGCACGTGGGGGGCCGATGCGGTCGGGGTTGTCGGTTCCCTTGACGCCATCGCCGACATCGTTCGCAAAGTTCACCGCGACCTGGATCAGGACCGCGGTGATGGTCGTGACGACAAAGACGTCGGCTCGGAACACGTTGTCGCGTACAGCAAGCGATGAGCCAACCAAGACCGGTGCAACCGCCGCCCACAGCGTGGGTGGTCTCGCGGCAAGAAGCCAGGGATTCATGACGCCGGCTCGGACACGACTAGAAATGCCACGGGAACTTGCGGTAGTCCTGTTTGCGTTTTTCCAGGAATGCATCGCGACCTTCGACGGCTTCGTCGGTGCCATAGGCAAGCCGGGTCGCCTCGCCCGCAAACAGTTGCTGGCCCACCATGCCGTCATCCTGGAGGTTGAAGGCGTATTTCAGCATCCGCTGCGCGGTCGGGCTCTTCGAGATGATTTCGAGACCCCACTCAAGGGCGACGGTTTCCAGGTTTTCGTGTGCGACCGCCTTGTTGACCGCTCCCATTGCCACCATGTCGTCTGCCGAGTAGTCAAACCCGAGGAAGAACACCTCGCGGGCGCGCTTCTGACCGACC
>BDTL01000093.1 GCA_002898115.1 bacterium BMS3Bbin02
TTCCACTCATGGTGTTGTTGGTCCACGGTGTGCTGCTTCGCGACGACGAAGGACCGAGCGGTTCAGGTTCCAGTGATGGCGGACAGGCTCTCCGGACGTAGTGTCCCAACTCAGACACGCGACACTGTAAAAGGGGCCGCGTCACCGGGTCGACAACGTGTGCCGCCTCTCCGATACTGGCCCAGGGTTGCGCCGTCCCTCAAGAATTGTCTCGCGTACACGGGAGGTCACCATTTCTGAAGAGACCACCGAATCTAGCCCGGTAGTAATGCCACCGGATCGACCGCGTCGTGGGGGTGCGAAACGGATCGTGGGCATTGTGGTGTCGTCGATCGTTGTCGCCGTGATCGGGGTCCCGGGTATCAGCATCGCGTCCCGATCGACCGAAATACGTGGATCGTTTGACGACATCGTCCTGGTCCTCCTGATGATGACCGTTCTGGGTCCACTTGTGTATCTCGCCGGCGCGATCATCTGGGATGGCCGGTTGGCACAACTGATCAGGGTCGTGGGATTCGTCCTCTGGGTACTCGTAGGATTCGTATTCCTACGCTCCGGCGTCGGTCTGGTGACGCTGGCTCTCGCACTCACAGTCGTACCGTCGCTGAAAAAAGCCGAAGGCGCGATACCGACCGCCCCATCTAGGCGTCGATGAGGTCTTCCTCGTCGACGACACGACCCGGTTTCACTATGTAAATGAGGGGGATCGTGAGCACCGTCACGATTCCTTTGATGACGATGTTCGTCTGGATGATGTCGACGAGCACTGCACCCGAGAAGACGCCGCCGAAAGCAACGACGACAAAGAGCACGGTGTCGATTGGGATAGACACGGCGTTGGACGACAACACCCGACCCCACTGCATCCGTTCACCAAACGACTTCACCCATCGCGAATACACCTCGGTGTCGACAAGCTCGGAGATGACCTCGGCGATGATCGATGCAAACACGATGCGCCACACCGGACCGAGCACATCGCCGAACAATTCCGACTGCGGTCCCGTGTCGGGGATGAGGTTCATGTTGGTGACGATCCAGAAGAGGCCGGCCATAACGATGTTGATCACCGCGCTCGCAAAGATGAGCGTGCGGGCGACCCGTTTGCCGGCGACCTTGTGGACCAGGTCACGGAGCGTGAACGTGAGCGGATACACCAGCGTCCCGCCGTCCATTGCGGACCCGGCGATATCGACGATACGTAGACTCGTGATATCTGCAAGCAACTGCGCCGAAACATACGCAGCGGTGAGCAGCGCCAGGATCTGGGCACTGCGCTGCGGAATGCGGTGAGGGCTCGTCATGGCCGCAAGGGTAGTGCCACGACGAACCCGCCGATCTTGGACCGATTAATCCCTCACGACCCGGCTATCCGGTAACGCTGTCCACTTCGACGACACAGTTGAAACGGACTTCGCCCTCCTGAGTCCACGGGTACTCATCAAGGTCGAGGTATTTCTTGGCAAGTCTGTTGATGAGATACTTGCCGTCGGTATCAGTTCTTACGACGCGCCCCTGGATCGTGTACGGGTGATAGGCGTCACCAGCCGCGACGAACGCAATGGACACTCGTGGGTCGCGCAATAGATTGTTCGCCTTGACGCGGCCCGCCGCCGTGCTGAATAGAAGGTTATCGCCCTCGTAGTCAACCCACATCGCAGTGACGTGGGGTCCTCCGTCTTCGAGTGTCGTCGCGATGTAGACCATGACCTTCTCGTCGAGAGCGTCCTTGATGTGCTGGGGTAGGGCGATGCCCATGACTGAATCTCCTCGTGTCGCCTCAATCCATCGTAGGCGCACTCCGCGATCGTTCGCGACGTTGGGCGCGAGGGTGGTGTGTTTCGCTATGTTGATTTCATGACAAACGAGTACACCGCGATGTACGAACGATCTCTTGGTGATCCCGATGCGTTCTGGGCCGATGCCGCCCGGGGAATCGACTGGATCAAGCCTTGGCACTCGGTCCTCGATCGTGATGCAACACCGGCGGCGAGATGGTTTGTCGGCGGTGAGATGAACACGTGTTACAACGCGCTTGATCGACACGTCAGTGGCGGTCGGGCCGACCAAGCCGCCATCATCTACGACAGTGCCGTGACGGGCGTCATCGAAACGTACACCTACGCCGAGGTTCTCGATCGTGTTGCTCGTTTAGCCGGAGTGCTCGCCGCACGTGGCGTCGGTAAGGGTGACCGAGTCATCATCTACATGCCGATGATCCCCCAGGCAGCCATTGCGATGTTGGCCTGTGCCAGGCTCGGTGCGATTCACTCTGTCGTGTTCGGGGGGTTCGCCTCCGGTGAACTTGCGGTTCGTATAGATGACTGTGAGCCGAAGGCGATCATCTCGGCTTCGTGTGGTCTGGAGGTCAATCGGACTATCGAGTACAAGCCGTTGCTCGATAGGGCGATCGAAATAGCCACGCACAAGCCCGATCACTGCATCATCTATCAGCGGGACATGTTGGTGGCGGACATGGAGCCGGGTCGCGACCTCGACTGGGCCGAGGAGATGGCGTCGGCGGTCCCGCACGACTGTGTGCCCGTTGCGGCGACCGATCCGCTCTACATCCTCTACACATCGGGGACGACGGGACAACCGAAAGGCATCATTCGAGACAACGGTGGCCATGCAGTCGCCTTGAAATGGTCAATGCAGAATATCTACGACGTGAGTCCCGGCGAGGTGTGGTGGGCGGCATCTGATGTCGGGTGGGTCGTGGGCCATTCCTACATCGTGTACGCCCCGCTCTTTCACGGGTGTACTTCGGTGCTCTATGAGGGCAAGCCCGTGGGAACGCCTGATGCCGGTGCCTTCTGGAGGGTTATCGCCGACCACGGTGTCGTCAGCATGTTTACCGCTCCGACCGCGATCCGGGTGATCCGTCAGCACGACCCGGACGGTGCTTTGATGGCGGGTCACGACCTGAGTCGGTACCGATCACTGTTCCTCGCCGGGGAGCGCCTTGATCCGGCAACACTTGCGTGGAGCGAAGAAAAGCTTGGCGTTCCGGTGATCGACCATTGGTGGCAGACCGAAACTGGCTGGCCCATCGCCGCTGCGTCACTGGGTATGGGTACTGTTCCGGTGAAACCCGGTTCACCCGGCCCACCTGTTCCCGGGTGGGACATGGCGGCTCTCGGCCCCGACGGGGTGGAACTCCCCGCCGGTGAAATCGGTGCACTCTGCGTGAGACTTCCGATGCCGCCGGGATCGCTTCCGACGCTCTGGAACGCAGGGCAGCGTTTCGTCGATACGTACCTGTCAGGGTTTGATGGTTTCTATGAAACTGCGGATGCGGGGTACATCGACGAGGACGGGTACATCTTTGTCATGGCGCGGACCGATGACATCATCAACGTTGCCGGTCACCGTCTCTCGACCGGCGCCCTTGAAGAAGTTCTGATGTCGCACCCCTCCGTTGCAGAATGTGCCGTCATCGGGGTCGCCGATGCAGTCAAGGGGCAGCTCCCGATCGGGCTGCTCGTTCTCCAGGTCGGTGTGGAGCAGGACAACGAAGCGGTCGTCCGCGATGTTGTCGCTGCGGTTCGCGATCAGATAGGCCCCGTGGCCGCATCCAAGTCCACCGCGGTAGTGAAACGCCTCCCGAAAACACGCTCAGGCAAGATTCTCCGTGGAACAATTGCCAAGATCGCCGACGATGACGAGTGGAAAATGCCGGCTACGGTTGACGATCCTGTCATCTTCGATGAGATCACCGAAGTGCTCGGTACGTTGGGGTATCCACGGCGGTAACCACCGTATGAATCAACGATCATTTCCTCTAGAATTCAATGAGAAACGGAGGATCGTATGGACACGGGACTTGCGGGCAAGGGGGTTCTGGTCACCGGTGGTGCCGGTGGCATCGGAACCGAAATCGT
>BDTL01000094.1 GCA_002898115.1 bacterium BMS3Bbin02
GACGCTCGTCGCCCTCGCCACCTTTGTCTGGATCATGAGAGACGACCTGTGGTGGGCAATCGACTCCATTGCTCCGGCTGCAGTTGCCGGGCTGGCCGGGTGGCATGCCGGGTGTCTTGCCACCGGTGCGTGCCTCGGGACGACCACGACCGTCCCCTGGGCGATGACCGAGCCTGCAAGCACTGTTGGGCGCCACCCGACCGAGCTCTATGCAGCCCTGGCACTCACCCTGGTGGCCGCCACTCTCGTATTCTGGAAGATGAGAGCCCGGCCGTCACCCGGCGTCATCGGAGCAATCGCACTCACCGCAGTCGCGGCGATCCGCCTCGCGACCGAACCCTTCCGCCTCACCCTCGGGAATCCGCCGACGGCTTGGTACGTTTTGGGCGTGGTCGGCGGAGTGACGCTCATCGTCTGGCGAAGCCGGGCAATCACGGATTCTCCTGAAGGCGCACCGACCACTGTTTGAACCTAGGAGTCTTTGCGGCGCCGACGCAACAGCCTGCCGAACGTCTCTTCCTCGGGGTGGATCTCCCGTTCCTGGGCAACGATCGGGCTGTCGGCGCTCTCCAGAGATTCCTCGGTTCGCAAGGCGACAACAGGAGCCGATTGCCTCGTCACGGCTTCCTTCCACACCGCCGCATCCCCACGCTGGAGGACGAGTCGCCGCAGCACGATGTCGACAAAGAACAGGATGAGGGCGATCAGTACCAGCATGGGTGCAATTCTGTTGTCGCTCGTGCCGCGCTGCGGGGTGAGATCCCATGCAACCGCAGCCTGCGGATCGACGCGCCCCTCGGTGAGTTCGGTGATGTCGCCGACGAGCGTCGGGTCCGGATCACGGAACGCAAACTCGTCGGGATATGGAGCGACCAGCGCTGCTGCGGATTCGGCGATGACACCGTCACTTCCCGACACCGACGTCGCCACCCAGTATGCCCCTTCAGCCGGGGCTCGAACGCTCCCCGAGTACTCGCCATCTCCAGAGCGAACCAGCGGAACGACCAGCAGGTCCCCGCCCGGAGTACGCACCTGTGCGGTCGCGATGGAGTCCTCGGGCATTGTCCCCGGTGTATACGTCACATTGATTTTGCCGTCCCGGTACACCAGCGACGGAGGTGAGTCCAGCGAGCTCGGGAGCGTGTCACGCACAAGAGCGGTCCAAAACTCACCGTAGCCATCCCATGAGACCCACGAGTCGGACCAACGCGTCGTTGCGTCAGACGACCACACCGACACCCGGCCGAGGCCGCGGCGCCACGATGCAAACAACGGATCGCCGGGACCGATTTCAAGAGGGACCGCAGCCGTGCTCTTCGCCTTGGTGAGGACGTAACCACCGAGGGGTGGGGCGCTTGTCAGCCCGTTCGTGACCGCGGACACCGAACCCAAGGTCGGGAGGAACATGCCCTCAGCGACGAGCGGTCGGGTCACTCGCAGTGTCTCTTCCACGAACACCTCGGGGATGGCCTGGAGGTCACGGCCCGGGTAGTACTGTCCACCACCGATGCCCGCGAGTCTGCGCAGCGTCGTCCCGGTCCCCTCCCCTGTGGCCAACACAGACAACGTGACTCCGGCATTCGCGATCTTTTGAGCCACTCCGAGCAGCTCCGGGTCTTCCCCCCAACCGTCCGTAAACAGGACGAGATGCTTGATCTCCTCCGGCGCGGTCAGGATCTCGGCCAGGGCCACCTCCAGTGCCTGAGAGATCTCCGTGTCCCCCTCGGGGGTGAGCGTGTTGACGGCGGCCTTTATGGTCGCATCGTCGGGCTTCAAATCGAGCGGGAGCGCCCATCGGGTTCCCGACGTGAACGCCAGAATCCCGATACGGTCATCATCACGCAACGCCCCAATCGCCAACTCGGCGCCGGCGCGTGAAATGTCAGTCTTGTTGACTCCTGCAACTTCGCGGGCCCCGACGACAGCTTCGCTACCACCGTGGCATGCAGCCATCGAGCCCGACGTGTCGATGACAAGTACCTCGGCAACGGGTTGTCTGCGCACAAAATCATCAGGATTGGAGATAACGGGGAGCAGGTCCTCAAGCCCGGATTGCTGATACCCACCAAGTCCGAACGCCTGATCTCCGCCAACGACCACCAGACCGCGACCAAGGTCTTCTACGTATCGTTTCAACCTCGTCACATCCGACGCAGGCGGTGCGGGGACGTTCACCAACACGACACCATCGTATGTGGCAAGTTGCTCGTCCGCTGGAATCTGTGTCCCGCGCACAACGACTACCTCGTTGGCAAGAAGCGCGTCACGGATCTGATCGGCGTCGCCAGCCTTACCTTCGACAATAAGCACGAGGGGAGCTCCTAGAACCCGAACGCCTGCCTCACCACCGTTGTTCTCAGGGACCTCATCTCCAGCGGCAACGACTGCTGCCCTCACGCGGGTGAACCCCGGTTTGCTGGCCTGGATCTCGACGCTGACCGCCTGTGTTCCAACAACTAAGTCGACGACCACTGTCTGCGGTTCGCCCACGCCGCTGTCGACCGCGATAGTTGCCGGGCCGGAGATACTCGACTCGATCTCGATCTCGACCCGTATCGTGTCACCGACCCGGGCGGTCGGCCGAGCTCTCACCGACCGAATCAACACATCAAACCGACTCCCTGCAGCGAGCTGGACTACGTCCACCGCGATACCGTTCTCACCGCGGATCGCGCTCGCCTCCCTGGCGTTGCCTGCGGTGTCCGTGCCATCGGTTACGAGCACAATGCGGCGAGAACCCTCCGTCTGAA
>BDTL01000095.1 GCA_002898115.1 bacterium BMS3Bbin02
CGCTTGGGTCAGTGATGGCGAGCTCGCAGATCAGGTCGCCCGACAACATCCCCGGCAGACTCTCCCCCTTGGTCTCATCCGTCCCGCCGTTCTGGATTGGCGGCGCACCGATGTAGTTGGAGAGCAGCGACGCTCCCACACCGCCCGCGGCACACCTGGCGACCTCTTCGGCGAGGATGGTGAGTAGGAGAGCGTCATGGTGTCCCAGGCCGCCGTACTCGGCGTCGAACCCGATCCCGAACATACCGACCGCGCCGGTCTTGCGGTACAGCTCCCTGGGAAACTCCTCGGCCTCGTCCCACTCGTTGACGTAGGGTGTCATTTCTGCAGCTACAAACTCCCGAATGATCGTGCGAAACATGGCGTGCTCTTCGCTGTAGATCGGTAACTCTGTCACAGTGTCACGGTTCTCGCCGCGGGTCCGTCGGTCGGCGGCCCCGCAAACGCTTGCGCGATACGCAACCACTCGAGGGCCTGCGGAGTTGCGATCAGGGCGGTGTCGTCGACATGGCGACGTTGGGTAACGACGAGGCAGAAATCGACGGCAGGTCCGGCGACTTCGTCGTCGGCGCTCTCGGGACCGAATTCCCAGATTTCACCGGACGGAGCGACAAGCTTGAGCAACACGTCACCATCGGGAACCGACAGGCCACGATTCTTGTACGACCACTGTCGCGTGATGAAACCTAGCTGGGCGATGTGGGCCAGCCTGTCGGTGAGGATCCGCTGTGCGCCAACAGCGTCGACGATGTCCTGTCCGTGCGCCCAGACTTCCATGAGGCGTGCGGTCAAGAAGGACCTCGCACTCATCGACGGGCCGTACCAGTCGACTCTCGTATGATCGGCAAGAGTGGCTGCGGCGCCGGCAAGCAGGTATCGAGCGGATCTCCACTCCTCGAGGAGCGTGGCGGGAGCCATCGCACGGAACCTACCGAGGGTTATGTCATCGAATGAGGCGCTTTCATCCGAAACCGCGCTGAACAACTCGGTCACCATTGTCGAGAACGCCGCAGGATCGGTAATGGCGATAGCCGCAGCGTGGTCAAAGTACGTGAGATGGCCGATTTGGTCAGCAACGGTCCATCCGATACTCGGCGTCGGCTGCGACCAGACGTCGCCGCGCCCGTGAGCGACGATGTCGTCGAGCGCGTCCTGTTCCGCAACGAGATCCTTCGTCACGCATGATATGTCCATAGTCGAGTTTCCTGGTGCGAGCTCTGGGACCTTTGTCCCTATGAGTCAGCACGATACCCAATGGGTACAAGGAGGCAAAGCGCCATGTCGCATGTGGTCAGCGCCTCTGGTTTTCCAGGGAAGGTTTGCTCTGTATCCTGTGGTCTGCGCTTTCCGGAGCGTCCCGTGTCACCGCTAGCGGTGACACGACCCCATACCCTTATTTGCCAGGAGCCGTAATGAGCATCACCACCTTCACCTCAGAGTCGGTGACCGAGGGCCATCCCGACAAGGTCGCCGACCAGATCTCAGATGCTGTCCTGGATGCCGCTCTGAGACAGGATCCAGGTGCCCGCGTCGCATGTGAAACGCTCGTCACGCCCGCAACGGTGTACGTTGCCGGCGAAATGACGACGACTGCTACGTTCGACATCGAGCAGATCGTTCGAGAGAAGGTCATCGCTATCGGTTACGACCGGCCGGAACTGCAATTCGATGGCTCCACGGTTGGGGTCGATGTTGTGATGGGTCAACAGTCCGGCGATATTTCCCAGGGCGTTGACGGATCCGAGGAGTCGCGTTCGGGTGCGACTGACGCATTTGATCTGCAAGGTGCCGGCGATCAGGGGATGATGTTCGGATACGCCTGCGACGACACCGAAACACTGATGCCGCTGCCCGTACACCTCGCCCACCGACTGAGCGAACGTCTCGCCCGGGTCCGTCAGGATGGGACGTTGCCGTGGTTGCGTCCCGATGGGAAGACCCAGGTGACCGTCCGATATGAGGACGGCGAGCCCGTTGGCATCGAAACGGTGCTGATATCAACACAGCATGATGCAGACGTGAGTCGCGATGAAACGATTCGACCGTCGCTTATCGAGCACGTCATCACACCGGTTCTTTCGGCTCAGTTTCTTGCTGACAACCCAACCATTCACATCAATCCGACGGGCCGATTCGTGATCGGAGGCCCGGCAGGCGACGCGGGACTGACGGGGCGCAAGATCATTGTCGACACATATGGTGGAATGGGGCGTCACGGTGGGGGAGCATTCTCCGGAAAAGATGCCACGAAAGTAGATCGGTCGGCAGCGTACGCGGCGCGCTGGGTCGCCAAACATGTCGTAGCGAGTGGTGCTGCACGACGTTGTGAGCTCCAGATCGCGTATGCCATCGGAATCGCAAACCCGGTATCGATACTCGTGGAAACCTTCGGGACCGCAACGGTTGATCCGCAGCAAATCTCCGATGCCGTACGAAAGGTATTTGACCTCCGCCCGGCGGCAATTATCCGCGATCTGGATCTCCGGCGTCCCTGTTTCTCGGAAACCGCTGCTTACGGTCATTTCGGGAGGATCGGCGACGCGTTCACGTGGGAACGAACGACGCGTCTCGACGACTTCGTGGCAGCAGTGGGGTTGTAGCCCGATACGGTCGAACCCCTACGGGTCATATCGACGCTATCCTGCATCCGGAGGATTCACATGACCACCCACCTACAAGTCGTTGGAATAGGCGCCGCCCTTGTCGACGTTCTCGCCAAGGTGCGCGAGAGCTTTGTCGAACAACACCCACTTCTTGAAAAGGGTGCAATGACGCTTGTTGACGCCGAGCAGGCGTCCCACATCTATTCGTCGATGCCACCGAGCATTGAATCGTCCGGCGGTTGTGCGGCCAACACGATCGCGGGCGTTGCGTGGCTCGGTGGGCGTGGTGGGTTCATCGGCAAGGTCCATCGAGATCAACTTGGTGAGGTGTTTGGCCATGACATGCATGCGACGGGCGTCACGTACACGACGCCGATGAGCGCTGACGGTCCGCCCACCGGTCGCTGCTTGATTCAAGTCACCCCGGACGCCGAGCGAACGATGAACACATTCCTCGGAATGTCAGCACTGTTGGAGCCGTCCGACATTGACGACATGATGATCGCGAACTCCGACATTTTGTACTGTGAAGGTTTCATGTGGGATTCGCCCTCGGCTCGTGCCGCGGTGTTGCGGGCGATCGATGTCGCCCGCCGAGCGGGTACCAAGGTTGCGCTGTCGCTGAACGACCGGTTCTGTGTCGAGCGCCACCTGGACGAATGGAAGCATCTCGTCAGCGAGGGTGTCGACATCATCATCGGGAACGATGACGAGGTTGAGGCGTTCTATCAAACCAGTGACTTTGACAAGGCGTGCCGGTCAGCTCAAAAGGATGCCGACTTTGTGGCAGTTACCCGCGGCGCCGAGGGGTCAACGGTTCTTACACGAACCGAGCGTGTCGAAGTTGACGCGATCACGTTCGGCAACGTGGTCGACACAACCGGTGCCGGCGATCTATATGCTGCCGGTTTCCTCTTCGGAATATGCAACAGCCTTGACGTTGCGACGGCCGGCAAGCTTGGAAGTATGACTGCGGGCGAAGTTCTCGGACACCCCGGTGCGCGACCCGCACGGCCACTGTGGCAGGTTGCAGTATCGTCCCAGTAACCTCCCACAGGTGTTTCTCCAACGATCAGTCGAGCCCCGCAGGTGAGTAGGCGCTTCGCCGAGTTCGTTGTGTTCATTTCGTCGGCAAGCATTCTCGTGATCGAGATCGTGGCCGGTCGAATGCTGGCCCCGTACGTCGGCGTTACCCTCGAAACCTTCACCGGCATCATCGGTGTGATCCTTGCCGGGATTGCCTGGGGAGCGTGGCTCGGCGGGCGGATGGCTGATGCCCGCCCACCCGAGAAAGTTATCGGACCTGCCCTCATCATCGGCGGCATCATGGCTGCGTTGTCGCCGGCGATCATCGACATCGTCGGCCGCTCGATCGGTAGGGACCCGCTGTCGATCGTGATCGCATCCGGGGTTGGATTTCTCGCCCCGGCGATCGCACTCTCAACAGTTGGCCCACTTGTGGTAAAGGCGTCGTTGACGTCGCTCGACGAGACCGGAACCACCGTTGGTCGCTTCTCAGCGGTCGGGACCGTAGGTGCGATTGCCGGAACGTTTATTGCCGGATTCGTGTTGTTGCGGTTCTTCGGGACTCGCCAAATCGCGTTTGGTGTCGGCGCGGTTCTCGTCCTCGTCGGTGTGGTGATCATTGTCCGTCAGACTGGGTGGAAGTCAGGTGTGGGGCCGACCGCAGCCCTGCTCGCGGTAACCGGTTTCGCCGCCATCGTGACGAGTCCGTGCGAGTTCGAGACGGAGTATGTTTGCCTGTTGGTTGTCGTTGATAGCGAACGGCCGACCGGACGAGAGATATGGAGCGATATCTATCGAATTTCGTATGTCGACGTGGAAGATGGCACCCACCTCCAGGCCCGCTATGCCCGGCAGATGGCGCAAGTCGTGGATGCGACGTTCGCAGGTGACACCCCACTCGCTGCCCTCTATATCGGAGGCGGCGGGTTCACCATCCCCCGCTGGCTGTCGGAATCTCGCCCAGGGTCCACAAACACCGTGCTAGAAATCGACCGAATCATGGTCGAGGTCCTAGAACAAGAACTGGATTTCGACGCGAACGCTGACGGTAATACGACGCGCATCGGCGATGCGCGCCTGCTCATCGCCGATGAGACCTCAGATAGTTTCGACATTGTTGTCGGTGACGCGTTTTCGGGTGCCACGGTCCCGTGGCACCTCACAACCGTTGAGTTCCTCCGAGAGGTGCAACGAGTGCTCACGCTGCAAGGCGTGTATGTCATCAACGTTATCGACTATCCACCGTTGAGATTCTTGCGTGCCGAGCTAGCGACATTCGAAGAGGTGTTCCCGTACGTCGGTCTCGTTGCACCGGACTCGTTTCTTGCAGGAGACCGGGGCGGTAACTTTGTGGTCATTGGTTCGGATACACCGATTCAGGTCGACGCGATCGCGCTCTTGTTGGAGGAATCCACCGGGATCATCGCTGGTGACGCCGTCACATCGTTCACCGGCGGCGCACAACCGCTCACTGACAACTACGCGCCCGCAGATCAGCTCATCAGCCGTCGTTAGCGTCAGCCCTCAGTCGTCGGCGAACGCCGGCTGATCGAGGCTGGTGTCGTTGCCCGGTGTCACGTACATCGTGATGGCGAACTCGACATCGTCGGAGAACGACACGCTGTGTTTCACGTGTGGAACGATGATGAGGTCGCCGCCGGCCGATACTACGAGGTTGCGGGGACTCTCACCTTCGGACTCGGTGAAGTGGACAGTTCCAGCAGCGACCCGCAACGCTGCCCAACAGGTTGTGCTGTGGTCGTTGAGCAGCCGGCTAGGAACGGTATCTGAGGTGAACCACGGGGTTGTTCTGCCCTCAACGAGGCCGTCCGGCAGGGTCACTCTGTGCATTCCAATCCTTTCGACAGTTTCCATTCTCGCAGGGCTCGCCCCCAAGTGGTAGGGGCAACCGTCCCGAATGTGCGTTCAGGTTCACGATATCGTAAACGGTTGGTACTCTTTCACCCTCACACAGGCAGACGGATCATGGCGTCGTACGACATTGCAGCAATTGAGGTGAAGTGGCAGGACCGTTGGGAAGCGGCCGCGGTCTCACGTGTCACCGAAGGATCCGGGAAACCGAAGTTCTACAACCTCCAGATGTACCCGTACCCGTCGGGTGAGCTGCACATGGGTCATCTGCGCAACTACACCTACACGGACCTGTTGAGTCGATACAAGACAATGCGCGGTTACAACGTGCTCACGCCGATGGGGTGGGACTCGTTTGGTTTGCCGGCTGAGAACGCTGCGATCAAGACCGGTGTTCACCCGCGTGACTTCACCGAGTCGCGCATCGTCAAAATGAAGGAGCAGCTTCGTCGGCTCGGCAACGTGTACGACTGGGACCGAGAGGTTGCCTGTCACCGTCCCGACTACTACCGCTGGACGCAGTGGCTGTTTACCCGGTTCTTCAACGAAGGCCTTGCGTACAAGAAGGACGCCCCCGTCAACTGGTGCCCGCAGGACCAGACGGTGCTCGCCAACGAGCAGGTGATCAACGGCGAGTGCGAACGCTGTGGGTGTGAGGTTGTGAAGCGCAATCTCTCGCAGTGGTTCTTCAAGATCACCGACTACGCGCAGCGCCTGCTGGACGACCTTGACATGCTGGACAAATGGCCGGATCGGGTTCGCACCATGCAGCGAAACTGGATCGGTCGATCCGAAGGCGCGCAGTTTTCCATGGATATCGTGGAACGTCCAGAGGTATCGATTGAGGTGTACACGACACGCCCCGACACGACGTTCGGAATGACGTTTGTCGTACTCGCTCCCGAACACCCTCTCGTAGCGGAACTCACCGTCGGCACGGAGTATGAGGGACCAGTCGCTGCATTCGTTGCAGAGGTTTCTAAGGTCTCTGAGGTCGATCGGCTCGCTGGCGGCAATGACAAGCAGGGGATGTTTCTCGGTGTGCATGCGACCAACCCGGTAAACGGAACCCGGATGCCGGTGTACATTGCGGACTACGTTCTCATGGGGTACGGAACCGGAGCGATCATGGCTGTTCCCGGGCAGGATCAACGGGACTGGGACTTCGCCACCAAGTACGGCATCGACATTATTCGTACCGTAGAACCACCTGCCGATTTCGACGGTGAGGCCTATACGGGCGACGGTATCGCGATCAATTCCGATTTTCTCAACGGTATGGAGATGGCAGAGGCCAAAGCAACGATCATCGACTGGTTCGAGACGCAAGGCAAGGGTGCCCGCACAGTGCAGTTCCGGCTCCGGGACTGGCTGATATCCCGTCAGCGTTATTGGGGATGCCCGATCCCGATCGTGCACTGCGGTTCGTGTGGCGCCGTTGCAGTACCCGACGATCAGCTGCCGGTGTTGCTTCCCGAGGTTGACAACTACAAACCCGAGGGAAGATCTCCCCTTGCCGCGGTGGATTCGTTCGTGAACACGACCTGTCCATCATGCGGTGGTGCGGCAACTCGCGAGACCGATACGATGGATACGTTCGTCGATTCGTCGTGGTACTTCCTGCGTTACACCGATGCCAGGAACGAGAACGAGGCGTTCAGCCGCGTCAACGCCGACTACTGGATGGGCATTGACCAGTACATCGGCGGTGTCGAGCATGCCATTCTCCATCTCCTTTACGCACGGTTCTTCACCAAAGTTCTCCACGACATGGGCCACGTGTCAGTAGAAGAGCCGTTTGACGCCCTGTTCACTCAGGGCATGATCGTCAAAGATGGTGCCAAGATGTCCAAATCGAAGGGCAACGTTGTCTCCCCGGACCCGTACTACGAACGGTACGGGGCTGACGCTATCCGTCTCTATGAGCTCTTCATCGGACCGGCAACGGACGACGCTGTTTGGAACGACAACGGAGTCGAGGGAACGTCGCGTTTTCTTGATCGTATCTGGCGTATGGGGACGGGGGACATCGGAACCCTCACTGAGCGGGCCGCCACCGACGCCGATGCCGAGATCGTCAAGGTTGTACATCGGGCCGTGAAGAAGGTCACGAACGACATTGACCGGTTCGCGTTCAACACTGCCGTGGCTGCGTTGATGGAGTGCTCCAATGCGCTCGCATCGTGGATGCGGTCCGACGAGGGGGGGAATCAGGCAACCTTTGATGAGGTATTCCCGATGGTGCTTCTCGTGCTCGCCCCGATGGCCCCGCACATGACCCACGAGTTGTGGGAGCGCCTCGGCAACCAGACGCTGTTGGCAACACACCAGTGGCCTGAGTGGGACGAGGCACTGGTGGCCGTTGCATCGGTGACACTTGTGATTCAGGTGAACGGGAAAGTCCGCGACCGAATCGAGGTCCCGATCGAAATCTCAGAAGCCGAGGCGACCGAGGCCGCGCTCGCGTCCCCGAGAGTCCAGGCAATTCTGGACGGGGCGCAGCCGCGTAAGGTGATCGCAAGGCCTCCGAAGATTGTCAACGTCGTCATCTGATGGCCCAGGATTCCCCGTTTCTCGCAAGCGAAGCAATCGAACGAGTCGGGATCTCCCTGGATGCGGTGCGTAGCGCTCTGCCGTCGGTCGAACCCGAGAGCGTGCTGATTAGACAGGCCGGACTCGTGATGCGTCGCACATGGGCGCCCGGAATTCTCGCTGTCACGACACCCTGGGGCGTGTTTGCGCACCCTCGCGTGATGTGGTGGTTCCATTCGGGTACCAACGGTCCGGAACTCGCCGAACTTGTTGTACACGAACTCGTCCATATCGAACAACTCAGCTCGGTCGGCCTGGTCCGACACGCGGCCGCATATCTCGGTGACTACATCGGCGCTCGCCGGGCGGGGAAATCACACCGCGAAGCGTATCTCGGTCTCGCAGCCGAGGTTGAGGCTCGTACGGTCGCTCGTCGGATCTCCGCCGGTGTTTGACGGCCGGTCTCCACGGCTCGCCACCGACCACAACTTCCTCAAGGGGACGATGTGGTCTCTTCCGATAACGTTCGGTGCGATCGTCGGAGGTTTCCTGGCGGCAGTCGTTGCTTACGCGGTTGTCGGCGGTTGGCGGGACGAAACGCTGGCGGTGGCCGTTGCAGGTGCGGTGCAGCTGTTTGCCGGCCTCGCGATCATCTTTGTGTTCGCGCGAGAGTGGGCTGGAGACGGATTCGCCCGCGCTGTCGGCTTGCGTATCAAGGTGAGCGACTGGTGGATGTTCTTTGTCGGGTTCGGTCTTCAAATTGTCATAGTTCTGGCCGTTCTCGATCCTCTCATCAGGTTGCTGAACATCGAACAACCTGAACAGCAGCAGATCGCCGAGATAATCGCCGCAGCCTCCGGCGTCGTGGGTGTGGTCGCGCTGATGGTCGTGACAACTGTGCTGGCGCCGATCATCGAGGAGATCATCTATCGCGCAGTGCTGCTTCGCGCGATCCTTCGTTTGGGTGTCCGTGACAGCACGGCCATTGTCCTTTCGGCTGCGGTCTTTGCGAGTATTCATCTCGTCGACCCCCAGGCCGCACTCGTTGTTCCGGGTTTGTTCGTCCTTGGTGTCGTTCTCTCGTATGTGACGCTCAAGAGCGGGGACCTGTCGCGCGCGATTCTGATCCACGCCGGTGTGAACTCATTGGCGGCAATCGCGCTCGTCGTTTCGAACACGTCGGTTGCGTGACCTTCTAGCGTTCGGTTCGCCTGTCTGATAGGTCTAGGGGGCGGATCTTGTGGTGTGGGAGTGGTGACCTGTTTATGGACTCCATTTCTTTGCGCAACGGAATCGGTGCGGCGGCGTTGGTGAGTGCTGCTCTGTTGGGCGGCGTTTGGTACGGACTGCCCCAGTCCGCACCTCCGCCGGTTCAAGGTGGCGCGCCGACCG
>BDTL01000096.1 GCA_002898115.1 bacterium BMS3Bbin02
CGGGTACCGATGCCGCCCGGCATGACCACAACGTCTGGATCGACCATCTCTTCGAAGGTCGCGTCGACCGTCAACCCCAAGAATCCGTTCTCGGTGCGGATCTCACCACGCTCGTGGCCGACAAACGTGACATCAAGGTCGGGAATGCGCTGAAATACCTCGTACGGCCCGATTGCATCGAGTGCGGTGAGTCTGGGAAAGAGCGGAATCGCGATCTGCATCTGCAATCCTTCGCTGTCGAGTAAGACGGAACCCTAGGCATGGACCCGACCAAACGTACCCGGTGCCTTCACGGGCAGATTCCGTTCTCCCCCGCTGACGGCCACCCGTTCAGACCCCGATCCGCGAGCGAACCGACCGAGGTCTACGTGTCGACGAGACGATCTGCCGCTTCGCTGAGCTCCAGCCAGCGATTTTCGGCGGCGTCAATGTCCGCAATAAGTTTCGCCAGCTCACCGGATATCTCGACGGTTCGCGCATAGTCACCAGCGGCTTCGTGCAGCACACCCTCCAACTCTTTCCGGAGGCGTTCCAGGCGCGGGATGCTCTTGGTCAACTGGTCGAGCTCTCTCTGATCGTTGTAGGTCAAGGTGTGGCGTTGCCGTTTCGGACGGACCTTCACGGTGTCGGGTTTCTTCGTTCCCGAGGCTGCTGCGACAAGACTCGCTGTTCGATACGCCGTCCACCCGCCCGGATGATGGATGACCGAACCGTCCTGCTCGATCGAGAAGATGTCCGAGCACACGCGGTCCAGGAAATAGCGATCATGGCTAGCCACGACAAGCGCTCCTTCCCACGCGTCGAGATACTCCTCGAGGACCGTGAGCGTCCCGATATCGAGATCGTTCGTCGGTTCGTCCATGAGGAGCAGATTCGGAGCTTCCATGAGACTCAGCAGCAGTTCGAGCCGGCGACGTTCCCCTCCGGAGAGATCCCCGACTGTGGACTGCTGCTGATCTCTGGTGAACTGGAACCGCTCGAGGAGTTGCGCGCCCGACACCCTGATTCCACTTTCGAGGCGCACTTCGTCGGCCTGCTCTCGGACTACTGCGTGGACTCGGGTCTCAGCAGGGAGCGACCGAGGGTCCTGGCCGTACCAACCGGGATGGATCGTCGACCCTATGGTGACCTTGCCCTCATCGGGTTCGATTCGACCTGCGATGAGATTGAGCAGGGTCGTCTTGCCGGCGCCGTTCGGACCGACGATCCCAATGCGGGCATCCTGGCTGAGGCGGTACTCAACGTGTCGCAAGACCCAGGTCTGTCCATAACGTTTGCCTACGTTGGCAAGGTTGACCACCTTCGACCCAATGCGCCGCGACGGGAGATCGATGCTGAGTTCTTGTCTGACTCTGCGGCGTTGTTCGCCGACGAGGTCCCGGGCCTGGTTGACGCGGTACCGAGCCTTTGACGTGCGGGCCTTGGGCGATCGCCTCAGCCACTCCAGTTCGATCTTGATACGTTGTTGGCGACGGTGTTCAACGGTGGCGTCGTGAGCGTCTCGTGTAGCGGCAGCTTCGAGGTAGTCCTCGTAGGACCCTTGATGGGAGAACAAGGATTGCTCATGGACCTCAACGACCCTGGTCGCAACCTGGTCGAGCAGATAGCGATCATGGGTGACAAGGAGCAGAGCCTCCGTACGGGCGGAGAGATGGTCTTCCAGCCAATCGATGGTATCGACATCAAGGTGGTTGGTCGGTTCGTCGAGGATCAGCACGTCGCAGTCGGTCGCCAGTGCCATAGCTAGCGCAAGTCGTTTTCGCTGCCCCCCGGAGAGGGTGGAACACCGCGCGGCGGGGTCGGTGAGCATCAGCCTGTCCGCCAGTGCGATCGCCCGCCTATCGTCGCCCACAACGTCACCGACCGATGCATCTGCAGCAAAGGTCGGATCTTGATCAAGTGTGCCGATACGCAGACCCCTCGCACGAATGATCGATCCACCGTCCGGTTCCTCGGTCCCCGCGATGATCGCAAGGAGCGTCGATTTTCCCGACCCGTTCCGGCCAATCACCCCGATCCGGTCTCCCGCGGAGATTCCCAGGGAGACGTTCTCAAGTACCGGATTCTCCGGATAGGTTTTGGAAATACCCTCAAGACTCAACAAATGCATGCAAGGAGCGTAGGCCCATCTACCCGTTTCGGCGACGTCAAAACGGGTGGACAGGACGGCGTTAGCCGAGACCGCCGGCGAGTTTGGCGGCCTCAGGTGATCGTTTGAGCCGAATCATCGCCACCACGCCGAGCGCGGGACCGATCGCGAGCGCCGGAAATGCCCACCGCCATCCCCAACTTTCTGCGAGCAACGGCACACCTTTAATAGTGACGAGGGTCAACAAGAACCCAATCGCGGTCTGCAACGCCAGCGCTGTTCCCCGGTATTCGTCATCCGCGGTTTCGGTCACCATCGTCGAGAACTGGGCGGAGTCAGCTACGACAGTCACTCCCCACACCACAAATAGTCCAACAACGAGAACCGGTGACGTTGCGAAGACCAAGGGAGTAAGCAGTGCACAGGTTCCAGAGATAGCCATGGCTCCACCGGCTACCTTCGTTCGCCCAACCTTGTCGGCGATCACGCCGGCGACCATCGACCCGATTCCACCCGAAGCAATGATGACAAACGTCGCGACCGGTACCCAGCCGTCACCGTATCCCCCCGCAAGCGCTGACGCTCCAAGGAACGCCGCGGTCCACGTCCACATCGCGTACAGCTCCCACATGTGCCCCAGGTATCCAAACGTCGACAATTGCACACCACGGTTTCGGACCGCAGCTCCCACGTACTGCCACGAAAAACTTACGGGTGCGGTCTCATAAGGACCGTCGGTGACTCCAAACCACAGGATCAGCGCTCCGACGGCGGCGAGGACCGACGCCCCCACCAGCACGCCCTGCCATTCAAAACCAAGCCCCCGAATGAGATGGGGTCCGGCACTGCCAACGGTGAGGGCGCCGACAAGAGTGCCGAGCGCCATACCGCGACCGTGGCGGAACCATCCCGCCATTGCCTTGAGACCGCTGGGATATACCCCGGCCAACATCACACCGGTCAGGAACCGCAGGAGGAACGCCGCCCCGAAGCTGCGTGGCCCCAGCGGGATGAGCAATAGGTTCAGCCCCGCTCCGATGAGAGCTGCCAACGTGAAAAGTTTCCGTGACGCTATCGCGTCAGGAAGCGCAAAGACCGATGAAACGAGCGCACCCACCACGAATCCGATCTGTACAGTCAGGGTCAGCCAGGCTGCCTGGCTTGAGGAAATACTCCACGCTTGTTGGAGTTGTGGAGCGACAGCCGATGCCGAGAACCACAAGGTGAGAGCCAGCAGCTGACCACCTGCAATAAACAGGAGCGCGCGTCTCTGTCCCGCGGGTCGCTCGGTCGCCACGGGCTCTGGTCGCGCAGTCTTCAGTTTTCGACCGCTAGGACTCATCCCTGCTCTTCTTTCGTCTTCCAACACAAAGCGTCTGCGTCGACCCAACTATTCCGCCAAACCCTCACCCACCAGCGGCCCGGGACGGCAACTCGTCGCCCATGTCCGCGACGTACCGGTACTCGGCGTGTTGAACGCACCGGCGCCGTCCGGAAAGTGGTTGAAGAAACAGCGCTACATTCTCCTATACCGACGACCTAGGACCCGCCCATCGACCAGTTGACGTGCCGCATGATGTTTGGTCTCGCTCGCTCCGGAGTCCTCGCGACACACGGGCACAAGGGCTTCCCGCACCTGGTCCCTATCGTGTTTGGAGTTGTGGATGACGACACGATCGTGACGGCCGTGGACCACAAACCGAAATCCACGATGAACCTGATGCGCCTTTCGAACATAACGAAAAATCCACTCGTGTCGGTCCTCGTTAACGACTATTGCGAGGACTGGTCGGCCCTGTGGTGGGCACGAGCTGATGGCACCGCCACCGTGACGGACAGTGTTGAAGAACGTTTGGCAACGAGCCTCATCCGGCGGTACGAGGAATACTCCGAACTTCCACCCCACGGACCATGGATCACCATCAAGGTCTCTCAATGGTCCGGATGGTCGGCCGATACTGCGCGACTTCACGTCGAAGACGAACGCCCGTCGGGCGGCAGTACACAGCTGCGGTGACCACACCGACGTGCGCCGCCAACGGTGTCGCTCCGGCTGACCAATCGTCAGTACTCTTGGTACCACCATGAGTGATCAAACCAGCCCTACTCCCCGCGAACCCGATGCCTTTGGATCGAACGACTGGCTCGTCGACCAAATGCACGAGCAATACCTAGACGACCCTTCCCAGCTCAGCGAAACCTGGCGTGCATTTTTCGACAGTGGAGGTGTGTCTTCCCAAGAGACAGCAGCGCCTCCGGCGCCGGTGACGCCTTCTCCGATCCCGGCACCGGGCGGACCGTCAACACCCGCCCCGCCCGCGGAACCCGCCCCGCCCGCGGAACCCGCCTCCCCCCGAGAACTCACCGATCCCCTCACCGACGTTCCCGAAGGGAGTGTGGCGACCCAACTCAAGGGCGTCCCGGGGAGGATCGCCGACGCAATGATCGACAGCCTGGCCGTCCCTACGGCCACATCGTTTCGTACATTCCCCTCCAAGCTACTTGAGGTAAACCGCCGTATCCTCAACAACCAGCTCGCCCGTCTCACCAGGGGCGGCAAGGTGAGCTTCACACACCTCATCGGGTGGGCGACGGTGAAGGCTCTTGCGTCGCGGCCCTCTATGTCAGCGACGTACCGCGAGGCGGATGGCAAGGCCTATCACATCCAGTTCAACACCATCAACCTCGGCCTGGCCATGGATGTGCCGGGCAAGGATGGGGCTCGGTCTCTCATCGTCCCGAACATCAAGGGCGCCGACACGATGACCTTCCGTGAATTCTGGGAGACCTACGAAGACATCGTTCGACGAGCACGTTCAAACAAGATCACGGTCGATGACTTCGCCGGCACAACCGCGACACTCACGAACCCGGGCACAGTCGGGACAGAGCAGTCGGTGCCACGTTTGATGCCGGGACAGGGTGTCATCATCGGCGTGGGGCGCATTGGCTACGCACCGGAATTCGAGGGATCGGACCCCGACAATCTTGCTCGCTCGGGAGTTGGGCGGACACTCACCATGTCCTCGACATATGACCACAGGGTCATCCAGGGGGCCGACTCCGGGATGCTGCTCCGACATATCCACGAGCTCTTGCTGGGTGCCGAAGACTTCTACGACGAGGTCTTCGAGTCGATGCGGATCCCGTACGTGCCGGCGCGCTGGGCAGTGGATTCGAGTCCTCCTGCCGGCTCGGGCGAGTGGGCTGAAAAACAAGCAAAGATCTTCCAGCTCATCAACATGTACCGCAGCCGCGGTCACCTCATTGCAAACCTCGACCCCCTGAGCCAGAAACCACCGAACATTCACCCCGAGCTCGACCCCCTCACGTACGGCCTCACTATTTGGGATCTTGATCGCGACTTCGCTACCGGCGGGCTTGCGGACAGTACACACATGAAGCTCGGAAACATCCTTGGTCTGCTCCGAGACGCGTACTGTCGCACTGCCGGAATCGAATACATGCACATTCATGAACCGACACAAAAGGTCTGGATACAGGACCATCTGGAAGGCAAAAAGCCTGGTCCGACCCGTGATGAGAAGCTGCGGATTCTTGAGAAACTGAACCAAGCCGAGGCGTTCGAGCGATTCCTCCATACGAAATTCTTGGGTGCCAAACGGTTCAGTCTTGAGGGTTGTGAAACCACCATTGCATTGCTCGACACACTCCTGACCGAAGCCGCCGAGGCAGGCATGGTGGACGTGTCTATCGGAATGGCACATCGTGGCCGTCTGAATGTCCTTGCGAATATCGTTGGGAAGAGCCTCGTGAGGATCTTCGCCGAGTTCACCGGGAACGTCGACACGCCGCTAGACGAAGGATTCTCCGGTGACGTGAAGTACCACCTCGGAGCGCACGGAGTCCATACCGCGCCGTCGGGGGCCGCGGTTCATATCGAGGTCGCCGCCAACCCATCGCACCTGGAAGCGGTGGACCCCGTGCTCGAAGGAATCGTACGCGCCAAACAAGATGCCTTGGGAGAGGAAGGGAAGTACCTCGCTCTCCCGGTACTGATCCACGGCGACGCCGCGTTCTCGGGTCAAGGGGTCGTCGGAGAGACACTCAACCTCTCACAACTTCATGGTTACGCCACCGGCGGAACCGTACACATCATCATCAACAACCAGGTCGGATTTACGACGGCAGCTCGCGATGCCCGATCGAGTCACTATGCCACTGACGTTGCCAAGGCCGTCGAAGCGCCAATCTTCCATGTCAACGGGGATGACCCCGAAGCGGTAGCACGAGTAGCAAAGATGGCGTTTGCGTTCCGTCAAGCGTTCAAGCGTGATGTCGTCGTCGATCTGATTGGATACCGGCGACTCGGCCACAACGAGGGAGATGAACCTTCGTTCACGCAGCCGAAGATGTATCGAATTATCAACAATCACCCCACCGTACGCGACCTCTATCTCGATCGTCTTGTCGTGTCCGGGGACCTGTCTCCCGACGAGGCGGAAGAGATCCAGGCGAGGTTCCGCAGCCACATGGACGACGCGCTGAAGGAGACGAAAGCCGGGAGTGTCAAGCCGGAAGATGGTGAGCGTGAAGATGGCACGACCGATATCGACACGACCGTTGCTCGAGAGCTGCTCGACTTCGTGGAAAGGCGG
>BDTL01000097.1 GCA_002898115.1 bacterium BMS3Bbin02
CGATCTCGGAGGGAATCGGCATGTCGAGTCCCACGAAATCGTAGAGTCTGACCTTCCCCACTGTGGCGTACCCGTCCTCGAGTGATTGTTCGGCAAGCTGTTCGCGTTCGGCATCATCGAGCGACGCCAGCCAACGCACATATCCAGCAAGTGACCCGCCCGGGTCGTTGGCTTGCGCGCGTTCTACCTCGGTGGAAAAGACCTCACGCCAACGTGCGTCGCCGGGGGTCATGTCGGTGAACCCGATGAATAGGCAGAAGTTCTCGCCTTCGATGTCGAAGCAATCGATCAGGTCCTCGGCTAGCTCCTCCACTGGCTTGTCGGTGAGTTCTAGTCGAGGCGTACCGTCCTGCAACGCGCCCTGGCTCACCCCGGAATCAGTTGCCACGCCGCTCCCGTCAGTGGCCAAGGCCGGTTGGGTCATCGTCACCAACATCGCCAACGCGACCATCAAGATAGGCCAACCGGTCCGTTTGTGAAGCATTGCATCCCCTTTTCTCTTCACAACGCAGCGACTTGCGCCGCTGGTACCAGGGTAGCGCCCCACCCCCCCCAGTTTCTAGGGCCGAATGACCACTTTTCCGTCAGGATATCGGGACAGATTGACTAGTCATTTCCGGTTACGTGCGAAGTGGCGCATCGAGCTATCCGACCTGCAGCCAGGCTCACAGCTCTTCCCTGGATGACCGGATGACGGGCGTCGACGCCACTCTTGTTCCCGAGTCTGTGACCATGTGCCAGCCGACCATGCAGAAAGCCGATTGGTCAGGGACCCCAACGGCTCAGAATCACCTCCGGCCCACCGCGGGAGGCCAGCCGCGACGCGAGCGGATGCCGCCCATAACGACACCGACCGCGCGCGTTATCGCGCACCCCCAAGCGCCCGAGATCCGGCAGTATTGAACCGGTCCGGGTTTTCCGGAGGCTCCATTTTTTGACAGGATGGGGTCATGTCAAGTTCAAACAGGTATTCGCCGGAGGTGCGTGAGCGGGCGGTTCGGCTCGTGTTCGAGCATCGTGACGAGTATGAGTCGGAGTGGGCGGCGATTACGTCGATCGCTACCAAGTTCGGGTGTTCGACTGAGACGCTACGTAACTGGGTCCGCAGAGCCGAGACGGATGCGGGTAGGCGGCCGGGGGTGACGTCGAGTCAGCACGAGGAGCTCAAGGTGTTGCGTCGTGAGGTCAAGGAGCTGCGGCGTGCGAATGAGATCCTTCGCTAGGCCGTCGTTTCGTCAACGACCTAACCCGCCGACAGTAGGTCGTTAAATCAACCTCGCTACTAGTCTTGGTGCGGTCCGGTAACAAACGAGGGGACGTTGTGAGACGATTCTTGGTGGTCGCAGCGGCGATGGCTTTGGTGGTGGCGTCGTGCACGTCGTCGGACCCGGTCGCGACGACCGTGACGGCACCGGTTGATACGACGAGCAGTACGTCGGTTCCGCTACCGGTCGGGGACACAACCACGACCACGGTGTCTCGGTTTGTGACGAGCACAACTCTGGTGACTCCTCCGCTGTCGACGGGTGTTCTCATCGCGCCGCTTGATGCACCGGATGGGTGGACGATGCTCGATATTGATCCGGAGTTGTTCGGGGATGTGACCTTAACGGGCGGCGTTATCTCGGATGATCGCATTGTGTTGGTCGGTTGCAACAGGGGGTCCGCCTACGCTCCTCGCGATACCCTCGGGTTTCCGGTGTGGGTGTCGGATGGTGAGGCCGACTGGAGGCTCGCTGACGGCCCTGACGGTGTTGGGTGCGTGACTCAGGTCGAAGCGACACCGTTCGGCTACTTCGCAGTCAGCCGGTTCGGTGGAGGAGTGATCTACTCCGCCGATGGTCTGGTCTGGGACCGGTTGGATGTATCGAAGCAGTTCGGGTTCGAGTATCCGGGCCAGCTCGGGTCAGCCTTCGCGGTTCTGGTGTCTCCGCAACGGGACAGAGTTACTCTGCTGTTTTCGCGGGCCGCGGAGGGTGAAAGCAGGGTCGCCACCCTGGTGACGACGACCGATGGCGAGACATGGACCGAGGGTCCGGCGAACTCCGCCGCTCTGTTCGATTCCTCGGACTTCGCAGCCGTGATCGAGGGTGGTCCGGGGCTCATCGCGGTGGGTACGTCGCCGGGCGGCGAGTTTGTTCCCACGGCGGCCGTGTTCACGTCTCCCGATGGATTGCACTGGACACGGGCGACGCCACGCGATAGCGATTTCAACGACAAGACGTTGCGAGATGTGATCGCGGTTGATGACGGTTTCGTCGCTGTTGGCGGCGATTTCGAGGACGTCCGACTGATGACAGCGTGGACATCGCGCGACGGGGTTCACTGGCGCCGTTCTCCGAGTCCGCGAGATGAGGTGACACCAGAGCACGGGTTCATGGTCGCCGAGGTCCTCACGATGTTCGGTGGATCGATCTGGGTGACAGGGTTCGACTTTGATGCGGCACGTGGAGATATCGGGAGCCTTCCTGCCCTGTGGAGGTCCGACGACGGGATCGAGTGGGTGCGGGTAGGGCCTGAGACCGTGACGACAGCGATCTCGTTTGTTGTGATCGACACCCCGGAACTCCGAATCGGTGTCTGGCCGCCTCCGTTCAGCCTGATCGAAGGCCCAGTCCAAATCTTCCTTGCCGACAACTAGCAGACGAATGGGACTGCTTCCGGCATTCCTTGCGGGAATCCTGCGGATTCTCGTGGGACCGGGAACCGATCAGCCAAACTTCGCCAGTTCGCGTCGAGGGATAAGGCCGCTCCTATTGAAGGTCAACGATGACGGGGGATTCGAGGCTGTCGTCTGTGGTCGTGCGCAGGCAGTCGGGGAACGTTGATACGAGAATCCGTAGCGGGGCACGCGAAACGGCGGCAACGCTTCCCGCGGGCTAGCAAACCCCTGGCCACCCTCACAGCAACGAGGCACGCGGCACATCGGGTCTCCGACTCAGTGCGCACAACGATCGAACACACGGTCGTGGGTCACTGCTCGGCGTACTTACGACACGCCCCCGGCGGGTTAAACCGAACCCACCCGACACGGGAGACCAAGTTGGCGTGCATGTGCTGTCCTGGATGAGGCTGTCGTCTCGTGCCGGTGACCGACAAGTTGCCGTCGAGACTGTCTGAGCTATTCGAAAGGTTCCAGTAGCTCCGGGTGGTCGGCGACAAACTGTGCCTCGTATTGAGCGCGGACCTGCTCGTACATGCGGATGTTCTGCGCGGTATAAACTTCTTGTGTGCAGCGCCACGTAGCGATTGCAAGTTCGATCTCGTATTCCCTTATACGCTCGAGGCTGGCGATCTGTTGTTCTTGGGTCGTGCCCTGTTCCACCGCCGCCTCTACCATGGCTGTGACTGATGCCTGGAGATCCGACTTTCGCTCGATTTCAGAGAAACCCTGCCCGCGCATGCAGGTCACGAAGGCATCTTCTATTGCGACAACCCTAGGATCGATGTCGGCTTCATCGAGGTATCTGGACAGCTCTTCCCCGAAAGGTTCAATGGCCGCCCACTCGGGGTTGCGCTGCTCCCATGTCTGGTTCGCCCAGCCGTAACATCCACCAGCATATGTCAACCCGTCAACCTGTACCTCTGACCAGAGTGCAAACAACAGCTCTGGATCTTCGTCTTCCGGTCCGGGTTCGACAACCTCTCTCAGCTCCGGTGGCACATCGTTCTCGTAGATGTACAGCATGTTGGAAACGATACCGAACCCGTGCGTCTCGGCGAACTCGAGCGTTCCGAACTCAAGAGGCTCACCATCGACTCCTAGAAGGGGTGGCTGCTCCCACACCTGTGGTGGACGCATGACGTACTCGTTGTAGCCCTGGGCGATCATGCACTGAGTCGTCAAGTCATTGACCTGTGCAGGCTGTAACGCCTGCAGTTGCTCCATACGAAGATTCACGTCCTCCAGCGGGTTGTTGACGGGGGCCGCACAGCCGCCGGCGACGACGACAGTCAATAAGGCAACTGTGGCAAGCCTCGTTGCCGTATTGCTCCGAGTAGGCATAGGTGAAGGATAGATCCTGCTATAGATTCTGCCAGCGGTTCGTGTGGCACCGTTGGTATGGACTCGACCCGTCTGGGTGGATAGCAGCCCGATAGTGGTGCTTACACCCTGCGAGAAGGAGGCATCCATGGGCATCCAGATCGAAACACCGGGTAGTAGGCGGGGTGTGACTGCATGTGGGAGGATTGGTGTGGGAGGTACCGTGTCCTTCGATATGACGAATGTCTACGTCGAGGGCGAAACCGGTGGCCACATCGATCGATCGACACAGGTGTGGACCTTCGATCTCGCTCATTGGGGGTTGTGTGGTCAAGGCACTAACGAAGAACATGCCCTCCGCTCTCTCGTTACCACTGCCCACGATGCCTATCGGAAGTTTTGCTCGCGACACGGGGAGGCGTGTCCATCGATGGGCGAGGTGGTCGTCGTGGAACGGATCCGTGGTGATGAACAGGCCTTTGCCGAAGACCGTTTGCCGGCAACCGGTGGTGAGATCGACCGGACACTCGAAATCCTCGCCTCGGCTCGGTGTGATCTCGTGGCACTGTTGGAATCGGCGACGGAGCAGGAGCTAGATTGGATCGACCCCGAACGGCGGATGCCGGACTGGGCCACCTGGCGCACCGTTCGCCTGATGGCCTGGCATGTGGCCGACACGGAGAGTCGGTACTACCTGGCCTCCCTCGGAGTCGAACCGCCCGACAACCCGTCCGATCTGAACCAGTGGCTGGCGTGTTCGGCCAGCCACGTCCGTTCTGCGCTCCCGACACTTCCGACCGACCGGGTAGTTGAAGGCGGTGGAGAGGTCTGGACCACCAGAAAGGTCCTCCGACGTCTCGCGTGGCACGAGCGGGGCGAAGTCGACGCCATGCGAGCTCTTCTCAAGAAAGCCCAAGCATTGCTTCGCTCCTAGTACATCGAGTGGAGCCGGGAGCGGGAAGCGTGTCCGTAGCGCTGGGAGGTTGTGGCTTCGCGGATGTATGGCGACCGACGCGGCTGAGTCAGTCCGGGGTCGGCAGCGTTGCGAAATCTCCTGGATTTGTTGCGATTTTCGCTTGACAATCGAACGTGTGTTCGGGTATGATGCGGGTATGAGTTACCAGCAGTTAACCACAACACACGAAACCGGGTTAGAGCCGGTTCCGGTCACTGACTTTGACCGGTTGTGCGCCCTGCTCGGCGACGAATTCGGACCCGGGTGGGAACCCGGCACCGACATTGACATGGTGACAGAGTTCCCCGAACTCGCCGCCCTGGTGGATCGTTCCGATC
>BDTL01000098.1 GCA_002898115.1 bacterium BMS3Bbin02
TCGCCGTTGGAGAAGGTCATCCCGCCATCGACCGTTGTGAATTCGCCGACCCATGTCACCTCCCACCCGGGCAGATCGACGAGCAATCGCGGCGATGCCTCTGCAACAGCGAGGACTTCTGCGGCCCAGGCCGAGTCGGCGCTGCGGCCGAAAGGCGACAGGACGACCGCGACGCTCACGACGGCAACCACAGCCGCTGCCGCAAGCCCATGTCGCCGGAGACGCCACCGGTGGCGTGACGCCAGACGGCGAGCAGCGGGTTCCGTCGATCCGAGTGTTGCTGTGGACATGATGGCAGTTCGCATTTGCTGGTCGAGGCCGTCGAGGGAGAGTGTCGCGATCTCGTCGTCACTGATGGTTGCAGCGGCTGCCAGCATCTCGTCTATTGCAAGATCGGTCACGATTCCTCCTTAGGTCCTCGGACGTCGGTGTACCCTTCACTAGCTATATGTCCGGCCGGGTCGAATTGTTCGCTGTCAAGTTCTGCCTTTAGGCGAAGCCGAGCTCGATGAAGCCTCGTGCGCACCGTGGCGGTCGGAATCCCCCACATACGAGCGAGTTGAACTGGTGACAGTCCCTCCCATGCGGTGAGTCGGAGTAAGTCAGCGTCGTCGTCGGGAAGGCGGCCGAGAGCTTCCCTCACGATGATGCCGGAAACTACGGAGGACTCGTCGAGCAGCGAAGCCACCGATTCGAGATGGGCGCCCAGCTTGGTCACAAGGGCCCCTCGCCGTCGCTCGCCGCGGTGGTAGTTCGACAGAACCCTCCGCGCTGTCCCGTATAACCAGAGCCGGGACTCTGAGCCTGCGGGCACATCGTCGAGTCGTCGCCATGCCGCGAGGAAGGTCTCCGAAACCACATCAGCGGCAGCCGTGGTGTCGGAGAGGCGTCGCATCGCATATCCCAACAGAGACCGGAAGTTCTCATCGAACAGTTCTTCGAACCGGCGTCGCCGGACAGCATCATCCTCGGTCATCGATATTTCCAGCGAACGATATCTCCAGCGAACCCTGACGCGTCTCAATCTTGGTCATATGAACGTACATGTCCGGCAAACCTTCTGCCGTTTCGGTGAACAGCCGGCGCTGTGTTCATTTCGCTGCATTCCTTGGATCGTCCCTGCATGGAAGGCATTCCGAGATTGGTGTCGAAGTGCTCCGTACGACGCGTCGAGATCGAGATCGGTCGGGGACAGCGCGTCGCGACGGTCTACGATCCCGTCGATGTCGCCCTCAACCGAGTGTGCCTGGGTGTTCAGAGTACCGACAGCGTCGCGTGCGATGAACTGGATCAATTGGGACTTGACCAGGAGACCTCGCCTGAGTTCAGGTTGGGAAGTCCTTCGGGGCAGAGGGGACGGTCGTCCTCGGGAGCGGAGGGATCGACCCGGTGGGCGGTGAACCTATGGGTGTCTTCGCCGCTGCGCACCGGCGACACCGAGCGTTTCTCGGTCGTCGGGTCGGCGGGGACAGCGGCGGGCAAAGATGATGTCTTTGCGGGACCGAGTCCGCCTCATCTGCTGTTCTGCGAGTGGTAGCCTCCGGTTGTGAGTCACTACCGGGCGGTGTTGTTCGATTGGGTGGGCACTCTGGTTCACTACCAGCGTGGTCGGTGGCGACTGCGACGGGCTCACGAGAATCTTCGCCGAACGATCGAGAAGGATGGGTTCGAGGTCCTGGTCGAGGCACTCAAAGCAACCTACGGAGACTCGAACGTCCAAGAGGCAATGCTCGTTGAGGACTGTTCCCCAGAGCTGCATCGGGTTGCCAACATGATGTGGTTCGAACGGGCCGGACTCGATACAGAACTAGCGGAGGCGTTGTATGCCATGGACTTCGACCCCGCGACACACCCCGTCTACCCGGAATCTCGCGCCGTGTTGTCGACGCTCCACGCTCTCGGTATTCGCAACGCGGTGATCACCAACTTCCACCGGGACATACGCCCTGCAATGGCGAGCCACGGCTTCACCGAGTTCGTGGATGCAGTCGTGATATCGGCCGAGCATGGCTTCCAGAAACCGAACCGGCGAATGTTCACAACGGCGCTCGATCTCCTCGGTGTCGATGCGGGTGATACCCTCATGGTCGGCGACAATGCGTCCTCTGACGGCGCGGCTGGATCACTTGGTATCGACACGCTGATACTCCCAATGCCCGCGACCGTGAACGTGACAAAGCGCGGTCTGGACGCGGTCGTGCGTCTCGTCGAGTGACCTCGTGACCCGACGCACACGGTGTCACTCCGCTTGTTGAGTAGGGCTGTGACCAAAGAGTCCGAACACGTAACCGCGGCCGTGCAGTGTTCTCGCTGCGGTGCACGTCTCATCGACCGACCTCGTGCTCGGGACAGGGCCTTGTTCTACGATTGGACTGTATGACAGCAGACCCGAAACCGTATCTCCTCATGGATGTCGACGGGGTTCTGGCCCCTGTCGTCGTCGACGCGCCGCCGCCCGGGTTTGTCCGTCGCGTCGTGCAGGCTTCCGACGGACGTGAGCACCAGGTGTGGTTGAACCCAACCCACGGCTTGTGGCTGAATGCACTGCGGGAACGATTCGAACTCGTGTGGGCATCGGGGTGGGAACACGATGCCGTCCGGCTCCTCGAACCCATCTTTGCGCTGCCCGGAGTGACGGCCATCGAGTTCACCCAGCGTCCCCTCTTCGGCGTTACGTTGAGGAAGCTCCCGGACGTTGTTGCTTTCGTCGGCGATATGCCCGTGGCGTGGGTGGATGATGATCTCGACTCAGAGGTCGAGCAGTGGGCCGGCGATCACAGCGCACCAACCCTGCTGCTCAAACCGGACCCCGGCGTCGGGCTAACCCATCTCCACATTCGGGAACTCATCGCCTTCAGCAACTCGCTCGCCCCGGGCTGGCGCACTTGAGCTCACAGCTGAACAGGGTTCGTCGATCCTGGTGAAGATGCCACCGGCACGGAGACGCGACAAGGGCATAATGCCTGCATGAACGAGAACCCGCGCATCGAGCTACTTGGAGAGTCGGGCGCCGATCCGATCGGTATCGTCGCGTACGACCCGGCGTGGCGTGCGGGTTTCGTTGAATGGCGTGTGCGGCTCCTTAGGGCGGTCCCGGCAGCCGTCCGTATCGATCATGTCGGCTCTACGGCTGTGCCCGGCCTTCCCGCCAAGCCCACGATCGACATTCAGGTCAGCGTTGTCGATGTCGAGGATGAATCGGTGTATGTGCCCGGGATCGAATCGACGGGAGTGGTGTTACGGATGAGGGAACCGGGTCATCGCTACTTCCGCCCGCCAGCCGGTGAACCTCGGGTCGTGCAAATCCATGTCTGTGGTATCGAGAGCGATTGGGAGGCCGATCACCTACTGTTCAGGGACTACTTGCGGGGACATCCAGAAGACCGGGATGCCTATGCCACGCTAAAGCTGGAACTCGCTGAACAGCATCGGGATGATCGGCTTGCGTATACCGACGCCAAGACACAATTCATCCTCACGACTCTCGACAAAGCCCACCGATCGCCTTGAGCGATCGTCTCCGGCGACACCGTTGCGTCGGGGCAGTTTCGCTATTCCAGCGAGAGTCTCGCCTCGCCTGCAACAGGTCCACGAGGGCGGTCGTCACAGTCGCTCGGCATCCCGCGACACGGGTCTAGCCGGATGGGGCCAGCATCCAGATTGCTGCGTCCCAGTCCCCGGCCGGGGTTTCGGTGAATCCTACGGCGAACACGCCATAGGTCGTTGCTGCGACGCCGAAGATGCGCTGGCTGCGCGGGCCGCCGAACACCGATCCGGGGTCGTCGGCGCGGGTCCATTCGATCCCGTCAGACG
>BDTL01000099.1 GCA_002898115.1 bacterium BMS3Bbin02
CCTGGTATTCGTGTGGGACGGCATCGCGATCGGCTTCACGTCGCTGCGCTTCATTGCAGGGGCTATGGCAGTCGCAATGGTTATTGCAGTGGCGGTTCTGATGCTGGTCGAGCCGAGAGGGTGGGGTCTGCCGGGGGTGTGGTGGGGGATTGCGGCTCTGGTTGTTGTGCGGGCGGTGACGTTTGTTGTGTGGCACGCTGTTGGCCCGCTCCGCGGACGAGATCGAGACCCCGGGTCTCCGGCAACGAGAACGCCAGAAACATCGCAATAATCAGTCCGGAGCCAAGCAGTGTGATCGTCGATGAGAGGCCAAAGGAGTCAATCATGACGCCTCCGACGATGAATCCGAAAATTGACCCGAGTATCGCAATGTTTGTCAGCCAACCCGAAGCCGACGCCCGCACACGTGTCGGAAAGAGCTCTGACCGGTGGGCTGCGAATGCTGGCGACAGCATCGAGACACCGAAGGTCGCGACAAAGATGGCCGGGGCGAGCAGCCACCCGGATGAGACTATGTAGAACGCGATCCCACCCACGAGACCGAGGGCCAGGGAGACGACAGTTGTCGGTCTCCTGCCCAGATTGTCCGCGGCCCGACCGCCGACAAAGAGCCCCGACAGTCCGGCGCCTGAGAAGATGGTGATCAGGAACTGTGCAGCGCTTGTCTTCCATTGCAAGTCATCGATCAGACGCTCAAGTGCAAAATCGAACGCCGGCGAGGCGAATGCCGCGACGAAAAAACTGATGCCTGCAAGAGGCCAGAAATGTCGACCAAGACCCGCCCGGAGCGCGTGCCCGAACGTAATCCGGGTGGAGTACTGCACGTACGCCCGGCTCTCAGCTAGGTATGTGTTGAGAATCGGATAGGCGGCCAAAGCCAGCACGGAAATACCGAACAGGATTCTGTATCCGTCGGTGGAGCTGTCGGCGAGTGGTAGTAACCACAGAGACAGTCCGGTTCCGAGACCACCGAAGACGCCGTAGATTCCGAGTCCGTACGCGCGGAGGGCGGGGGATAACTCCTCTGCCACAATGACGATCGCAATACCGGCGACCGCGACCACCCCGATTCTGGTGAGGCTTTGACCGATGACGTAGGCGGGGGCCCCGGGGACGAGGGCAGTGATGAGGTTACCTGCCGGGAGGAACAGGTATGCCAGGAGAAGGGGCTTGCGCCTACCGGCTGCATCGGCCCGCAGGGCGAACAGCAATCCGAGCAGCGACGCGGCCCGCACGAGGGCGAAGAGCGTAGACATGTCTCCCTCGGTGAGACCGAGTGACTTGCGCGCGAACGGAAGTGTGTGTGCCATGAGTGCTCCACCGAAGCCGATGAAGAAAGCCACGAGACCCATGAGGAACAACACGCGACGGTCGCGAAGTGTGAAGCTTGGTCGACGCTGGGGGACAGGTGCGGTCATGGAGTCCTTGGATCAGGAACGGACGAATGTTGGGAAGAGGATAGTGGTTCTCGCTCGTGTCGGGCGCTAGTTTGCGCAATCGGGTTCATCTCGTGGGAACATGTCGAACGTTGCGACCGTTGGTTCGCTCGAAGAACCGGAAGCGGAAGGCCATGTGTGGACCCACTGAAATTGATCGCAGCATTCGGTTGGGGGGCTTTTTCATTTCTCTCACCGTGCGTTCTCCCGTTGGTACCCGGTTACCTGTCGTTGATGAGCGGGTACTCACTCCGGGAAATAGCGGAGGGCACAGCCTCAAAGCGTAAGGTCCTCAACCGGACCGCGCTATTCGTACTCGGATTCTCGATCGTCTTCATGGCGACGGGCGCGGCAGCGACGAGTGTCGCCAGGTTCATGCTTGAGTCGCGTGCAGCGTTTGAGACTGTTGCCGGATGGTTTGTGTTGGCGATGGGGCTTTTCATTGTGTTCACTGCCCTGTGGCAACCCTCGTTCACGATGCCGATGATGAAGGAGCGACGGTTCGAGATGAGGCCGGACCGCCTCGGACCCGCCGGGCCGGTGTTGATGGGATCCGCGTTTGCTGTCGGCTGGACCCCGTGTGTCGGGCCTTTCCTTGCAAGTGTCTACGCCCTAACCGGAGCATCGGACACAGTATTCCAGGGTGTCGTGTTACTCGGGTTCTACTCGCTCGGGCTTGGTTTGCCATTCTTGTTGTCCGCTCTCTTTGTCCAGCGGGCCCTCGGTACCTTCACGTGGCTCAAACCTCACCTCACGAAGATCTCTGTTTTGTCGGGGCTGCTGCTCGCCGGATTCGGATATCTCTTGCTGACTGGCCAGATCGGACGCCTTTCCGGCATCTTCAGCGATTGGCTCGACTTCCTCAATCTCAGCTTCCTGACGACGGTGTGAACGGTCGGAGCCGTACCCGAGTGTCCTAAGGTTTGGTCCATGGATGTGACCCTTACCAGCAAGGCGTTCCTCGAACTCGCCGCCGACTACAACGTCGTTCCCGTTTCTGTGGAGATCCTCGGCGATCGAGAGACTCCGGTGTCCGTGTTTGAACGCCTTGTCGGGGATGCCGACGGGTTCCTGCTCGAATCCGTCGAAGGCGGGGAGCGATGGGCGCGGTGGTCGTTTGTTGGATGGAACCCCGAGTTCACATTGGTGTCGATCGATGGCGTGAGCACAGCAGAATCTGCCGTGGTGAACATCGCCGACCTCGACCCTCTCGCCGCATTGGAGGCACTCACGGAGGCGTACCGTACACCGCCTCCCGATCAGCTCGGACTTGGTGAGAATGTGCCTCCGCTGTTCGCCGGAGCGGTCGGGTACCTGGCATACGACGCCGTTCGCTACATCGAGCATCTCCCACACCGACCGCCGGATGATCGTGGTCTTCCGGAGTCGATGTTTCAGTTCGTTGGCTCAATGGCAATCGTCGACCGGTTCCGTCAGACGATCCGTCTGGTGCGCAACGTGTTCGTCGGCGACAATCCGGCCCACCAATACGAAGCCGCCGTTGCGGATCTACACGCCATGATCGAGAGGCTCGGAGAGGCCATGCGGCACCGAGTGTTGCCACGCCCCGCCTTTGCGGATCGTGGGGAGCCTCGCTGCAACGTTGACCAGGAGACATTCGAAGCCACGGTTCGCAAAGCAATCGATCACATCGAAAACGGCGATGCGTTTCAGATCGTGCCATCTCTGCGACTCGAGGTGGATTTCGACGGTGACGCCTTCGACGTGTACCGGGCACTCCGGCTGGTGAATCCGAGTCCGTATCTGTTCTTCGTACGCAATCAAGGGCTCGCTCTTGCAGGCTCCTCACCCGAGCTCATGACGCGAACCAGGAACGGCAAGGTGTACTCAAGGCCGATCGCCGGCACCCGATGGCGCGGGGCGACGCCGGCGGAAGACGAAGCCCTGGCCGAGGAGCTACTCAACGATCCCAAGGAGAGGGCCGAGCATGTCATGCTCATCGATCTGGCTCGCAACGACGTTGGGCGAATCGCAGAGTTTGGCTCGGTGAGCGTTGACGACTTGATGGTGATCGAACGTTACAGCCATGTCATGCACCTTGTGTCTGGCGTATCTGGCACGGTTCGCGATGGCGTTGGTCCTGTCGACGTGTTGCGCGCAACATTTCCGCACGGGACGGTGTCCGGGGCCCCCAAGGTCCGTGCAATGGAGATTATCGATGAACTAGAGTCCGTCGCCCGAGGTCCGTACGCCGGGGCCGTCGGGTACATCGATTTCTCCGGAAATGTCGACACTGCAATTGCGCTTCGCACTCTCGTGATAGCCGACGGCAGGGCGTGGGTCCAGGCGGGCGCCGGCGTCGTTGCCGACTCCGATCCGACGGCCGAGTACGTTGAGTCGATGAACAAAGCCGCAGCCGCACTCGCTGCTGTTGCCGCAGCAGACAAGGTGTGACCGTGGCGCCCGCCGACGACGTCACCGGTGAGTACCTGGCTCTGCGAACCGGCGCCGGCGTAGTCGCCGATCGGTTCGAGGCGGTATGGATCCGTGGCGCTGACACGACACCCTTCCTCCAGGCAACACTCACCCAGGACATGTCGGGATTGGCAGCCGGCGAAATTACTCGTGCGTTCCTACTCACTTCGAAGGGGAAGGTGCGCGCGCTTCTGTGGGTCCTCGTGGGCGCCAACGAGGTGATCTTGTTGTGTGACAAGGGGCGCCAAGCTGACGTGCTCCGCGCGCTAGTTCTGCTCAACGTCAACATGGATGTGACCATTGATGCAGTCCTTGGTCCGGTGATCGAAGTAATCGGCCCGACCGCTGCCACGGTTGTTGGCAGCCTCGGATACGACGTGCAGGCGCCCCACCGGTGGGCGTTCTCTGAAGCGGGACATTGTGTCGCGGCGATCGGTCACATCCGTGTCGATCTCCCGAGATTCGTGCTGATAGGTCCATCATCGGATGTCGTGAGGAACTCCGGAGGTGTGTTCGTGGGGGACCTCGCTGCCGATGCTGTGCGGATCGAAGCAGGTGAACCTCAGGCAGGTCGCGACGTCGACGATGCAACGTTGGTGCACGAGGTAGGCGCCCTCGACGGTGCGGTCAGTTTCACGAAAGGGTGTTACCTGGGTCAGGAGATGGTCGAAAGGATCGACGCGCGTGGTCGGGTGAACCGGCGGATTGTCGGAGTAGTCGTGGGAACGAACGTGATCCCGCCGCACGGCTGTGAAGTCGTTCAGGGGTCGGCGGTGAGGGGACGTGTCACCTCGACTGCCGAATCACTGTATCTCCGAGCTCCAATCGTTCTTGCCATGGTGCGGCGCGAAGTAGTAGACGGTTCGGCGGTCACACTTACATGGGACGGCGGTTCAGCCCCGGGAACTGTGCACGAACTTCCACTCGATACGTTTGCATCAATCAGTTGAGTGCCTGGAGAAATCTGATGGTTGTTTTACAGTTCCCTCATATGTCGCGCCGAAGATAGGGAGAAGCCGTCTGGAGGTGAGCATGAGCCAGGGCACGATTCTGCTAATTGAAGATGATCCCGATATTGCGGATCTGCTCGACATGACCTTCGCCCAGGAGGGGTTTCGTCTCGTGCATCACTCCACCGGTGAGCAGGGTTTGGAGCGACTCTCGCAGCGCGATATCCGGGTGGTGTTGCTCGACATCGGTCTCCCAGGTATCGACGGTCACGAGGTCTGTCGCAGAATTCGCGCATCGAGCGACGTGCCCGTGATCATGCTCACTGCCCGTGATGGTGAGATTGACACCGTTGTTGGGCTTGAGATGGGCGCCGACGACTATGTCACGAAGCCGTTTTCGCCCCGGGAGGTTGTCGCACGGGTGAAAGCTGTCCTGCGGCGATCCGAAGAACGCTCGACTGCCCCGGACACCGTCGAGGTAGAGGGTTGGCGTTTCGACTCGGGGCGGCGCGATGTCACGGACCCCGACGGCAATGTGGTTCGCCCGACGGCGAGAGAGTTTGATCTCGTGTGGTACCTCGCAAGCCGCCGTGGCCTCGTGTTGTCGCGTAGCCAGATTCTCGAAGCTGTGTGGGGCTATGACTACTTCGGTGAGACGCGGACTGTCGACGTGCATATTCGGCAACTCCGCAAGAAGCTGGACGGTGTGCCCATCGAGACCGTGTGGGGCGTCGGCTACCGGTTGGGGCAGTAGATGCGTGTGCGGCTACTCGTTGGAACCCTCTTGGTCGCACTGCTGATGCTCGGTGTCGGGGGGGTCGCTGCGGTTCGGATTCAACAGAATGTCGCCGCGGATGCTCAGGAGCGGCTGTTTGCACAGGCGAACAGGATTGCTCAACTCATCGATCGGATCGACACAAGCAGCGAACAACTCACTCGCGTGCAGCGTCGTGTTATCGAGGAATGGCGCAGGATTGCAGACTATGAATTCCTTGAGGTCGGCTACCTGACTGCGTCCGGATTGCGGATCACGACCGACAACCCCCAAATCCTTCCCAAGATTGGGAAGCTTGATGCCGACCGAGCCATCCAGGTTGTCCAGGTTGACGGTGAAGACGTGAACGTCGCAATCCGTATTGTGGACAACTCCGGTCAGGAGATCGTCATAGCAATCGGGTCGCGTGCTGGAATCATTGACCGCGAACTCTTCAACCGACCGATGGTTGTTGCGACGATTGTTGGGCTTCTCGCCGCGATCGGTTTGTCACTTCTGGTGTCTCAGCAACTGGGAAAACGAATCGATGCCTTATCCGATGCCGCCGGCGCAGTCGCAGGAGGGGACTTCAGCGCGCGGGTGGAGATCGGGGGGTCCGACGAGGTGGCACAGCTTGCCGAATCGTTCAATGATATGGCTGCCGAGCTGGCGGACGCCCAGCGTCGCGAGCGGGACTTCTTGATGAGTGTCGGACACGATCTACGTACGCCGCTCACGACTATTCGGGGATACGCGGAGGCGCTCGATGCCGGTCGGGTTGACGAAGATCGGATGCCACGTGTTGCAGCGGTGTTGCATGCACAGGCCCAACGTCTTGCTCGACTCATCGAAGACCTCATGTTGCTGTCTCGTCTCGAGGCCCGCGAATTCACCATGCGCTACGAGCCGGTCGATCTCACCGCACACCTTGCCGAGGCCGTTGATGTGCTCGTCACAAGGGCCGAGCCGCTCGATATCGCGATCAAATCGGATCTCGCCGAGTTACCCGTCGGCGAAACAGACCCGGATCGGATCAGCCAGATTGTCGGCAACCTGTTCGACAACGCGTTGCGGTACTCGCCCGAAGGCGGCACCATCCGGGTATCGCTTACTCGACCCGAGGAGCACTCCGCTCGCATTTCGGTTTCGGATAACGGACCGGGGATCGACTCCGAGGATCTGCCACACGTGTTTGAACGTCTCTACGTAGCTCAGCGCTATCAGGCGGTTCGCCCGGAGGGGAGCGGTCTCGGACTCGCCATTGTCGCCCAACTCGTCGACGCCCTTGGGGGAGCGGTACAGGTCGAGTCGGAGCTTGGTAACGGGACCACCGTGCACGTAACCCTACCCTGGCGAGAGTGAGACAAAGCCTCGCCTACACTTGCGGGATGCATCGACGGGTCTCCTTAGTTCTCCTCGTTTCCTTGTTCGTACTCTCCAGCTGTGGCAGTTCGATCGAAGGCAAATACGGGGTGGATCTGTTCCAGGCGAGCTGTGCGACATGTCATGCCGGTGACCTCAGTGGCGGGTTCGGGCCACCACTCGGATTCAATTCGAACAGTGCGTTGAACCTGACGGATGAGCAGATTGGCAACTCGATCCGAGTCGGGCCGGGCGCCATGCCTGCGTTCTCCCAACTCGATGATGAGCAGATCGCCTCGTTGGTCGAGTTCCTCCGCTGGATGCAGCAGGGGGAATAGGCGATGCTCGACGAGATCGTTGCATCAACCCGGCGCCGTATAGAGCCGCTGCTACGGAATCGGATCAATCTGCGCGCCGAGGCGCTGAGCGCCGATTCTGCTTTGGGGTTTGGTAGTGCGTTGTCCGTCCCCGGTCTCCAGGTTATTGCTGAGATAAAGCGCCGGTCGCCGTCGGCGGGTGTCCTCGCGTCGGATCTTGTCCCGTCGGATCAGGCAGTTGCATATGTTGCAGGCGGCGCTGCAGCGATCTCCGTATTGACGGAACCCGACTACTTCTCGGGTTCGATAGCCGATCTGGAAGCGGTTCGTGAGGCGGTCGACGTGCCGATCTTGCGCAAAGATTTCGTGATCGATAGCGCCCAGATCTACGAAAGTAAGGTCCTCGGCGCCGATGCTGTTCTCCTCATCGTCGCGATACTCACCGACGACGAACTCGCATCGCTGCACGATGCGGGCCAATCAGTGGGTCTCGACGTGTTGGTTGAGACCCACACCGAACACGAAGTTGAGAGAGCCCTCGCCATCAGTCCCCACATTATTGGAGTCAACAATCGCGATCTGGCAACGTTTGTCACCGATCTTGCGACCGGCGAACGACTCGCACCGACGGTCCTCGGAAGGGCATTAGCTGTCGGTGAAAGCGGTGTCTCGTCGGTCGAGGGGGCTCGGCGGATGCGGGTTGCCGGCTTCGATGCAATTCTGGTCGGTGAGGCACTGGTTCGAGCAGCTGATCCGGCGACATTGATAGCCGACCTGAAGGCGGTGTAACGATGTGGGTAAAGGTGTGTGGGATGACGAGGGTCGTCGATGTGGAACATGCGGTCGCGGCCGGAGCTGATGCAGTCGGGTTCGTGATCGCGGAGAACTCCAAACGCCGCGTCGATGCGGACATGCTCGAGCGGTTGGTGGCGGTGGCAGGTGAGGCTACAACCGTGCTTGTATCAGCAAACCAGGAACCGGCCGATGTCGTGGATCTCGCGCTGCGGATCGGGATGGACTGGGTGCAACCTCACGGGTCCTCGCAGGACCAGGTCATCGCTTCCGCAATGTCGGTGGGTCTTGCCGTGTTGGTGCCGGTCGGTGTTGATTCCGCCGTTTCTCCAGTCGACGATGTTCCTGCGAGCGTTCCGCTTTTGCTTGACACCAAGGTGCGCGGGCAGGACGGTGGCACCGGCGTCACATTTGACTGGACTCTCGCGCGCGGCATCGACCGTCGGTTCGTGCTCGCCGGAGGGCTGGGTCCGGCGAATGTCGCTGACGCGATCGCGGCTGCTCAGCCGTGGGGAGTCGATGCGGTGACATTGCTGGAGGCCGCCCCCGGAGTGAAAGACCACACTAAAGTGACCGACTTCATACGGAAGGCGAAAGGGTTATGACCGAGTATCGGCCCGACAAGTCCGGTCGATTTGGTGAATTCGGTGGCCAGTTCGCTCCCGAGACGCTCATGCCGGCCCTCCAGGAGCTGGAGACCGCATTTGAGACTGCATGGAGCGACGATGTCTTCCATTCCCAACTTGCGGAGCTCTTCGCGTCGTTCGTGGGGCGCCCCACTCCGGTTTATCACGCCCAGCGACTGTCGGAGCGCGTTGGTGCTGCCGTGTACCTCAAGCGCGAGGATCTTGCACACACCGGGGCACACAAGATCAACAACACCCTCGGTCAGGCATTGCTTACCAAGCGTATGGGGAAGTCCCGCGTCGTTGCGGAAACCGGTGCCGGTCAGCATGGCGTCGCGACAGCCACTGCATGTGCGCTGTTGGGTCTTGAGTGTGTTGTCTACATGGGTGCGAAGGACATCGAACGCCAGGCACTCAATGTCTACCGCATGAGGCTTCTCGGGGCCGAGGTCGTTGCGGTCCACAAGGGTGCGGCGACGCTAAAGGATGCGGTTTCGGAGGCCTTTCGCTACTGGGTCTCATCGGTTGAGTCGACGCACTACATCATTGGCTCGGTCGTCGGGCCGCATCCGTTTCCATACATCGTTCGAGAGTTTCAGAAGATCATCGGAATAGAGCTCCACGACCAGATGTCTGGCGACCCCGGGTCGCTGCCGCGCCCCGATGTGATCGTCGCCAGTGTTGGGGGAGGGTCGAATGCGATGGGAATCTTTTACCCATGGATTCGCTCCGGTGTGGACCTTGTCGGTGTCGAAGCGGCCGGACACGGACTCGAATCGGGCGAACACGGCGCCTCGCTGGTCGCCGGGTCGCCGGGTGTGTTGCATGGCTCGATGACCTACATGCTGCAGGATTCCGACGGCCAGGTCGTTGAGGCACACTCCGTCTCTGCGGGGCTCGATTACCCCGGGTCCGGACCCGAGCACGCCTACTTCCGTGACGAGGGGATCGCTCGGTACGTTGCAGTTACCGATGTCGAGGCCCTTGCCGCCTTCCACGAGTTCTCCAAACTCGAGGGGATCATCCCCGCACTGGAGTCCGCTCACGCAGTTGCTTGGGTGCTTCGCGAGGCAGCGGATCTTGCCGGTAAGACGGTCGTGATCAACCTCTCGGGCCGTGGCGATAAGGATGTCCAACAGGTTGCTGCCATGCAGGAAGGAGGTGCGCAATGACGGGGAAGGAACGTCTCGCAGCACTCTTCCAGGAGGCTCGAATGGCGAATCGGGCGGTTTTTATGCCGTACCTCACGGTCGGACTTCCGGATCCCGCTTCGTCGTTGGATATGTTCCGCGCCATGGCAGATGCGGGCGCTGATGCCTTTGAGGTTGGCTTCCCGTATTCGGATCCGCTCATGGACGGGCCAACGATCCACGAAGCTGGTCTCGCGGCAATCGCGGCAGGGACCACAGTGAAGGTGGGCTTTGACCTCGTTGCCGAGATCGCGAGCACGACCGGCAAACCTGTCATCGTGATGACCTACGTGAACCCGGTGCTCGCGATCGGTATCGAGTCCTTCGTCGATCAGCTCGTCGAATCGGGTGCTGCGGCCCTGATTGTCTCGGACATTGCAGTCGGGGAGTCGCGGGACATCGCGGATGCCTGTTCGCAACGGGGCATCGGCTACGTACAGTTCGTGGCACCGACAACCGGCGCCGAACGGCTCCAAGAGATCGTGGCCGCGGATCCGGTGTTTGTCTATGGCATTGCGGAACTCGGGGTGACGGGGAAGCGGGAGGTCGGATCGTCGAACCTGACAGCGCTGGCAACCACAATTCGCGCAGCGTCGGATGTTCCGTTGGTATTCGGGGTCGGTATCTCGAACCCGGAGCAGGCGGCCGCCGCCGCCGCTGTGGGGGACGGCGTGATCGTCGGATCAGCACTTGTTCGAGAAGTTCTTGAGTCGACAACGTCGCACGATGGTGCCGCGAAACTAAGCGCTGCGGTGAAGATGTTCTCGTCTGCAATGGCTCGGTAGACCGTATCGAGTCACACAATACCCAGCTACGGACTAGTCACGAGGTGTCGTGCCGAAACCATTCTCGACAGACATGCGAGAACGCGACATTCTTAAGTAACGGAGTTTGACGCTAATCCCCTTCGGCGACTTCTCCTAGGACAGTGAATGTTGGCCCTACGGTTTCGAACGCACCATACCCGGGGCTACACACCACTGACTGTCGTTGAGGCGGACCCGCAAGGGTCCGCCTCAACTGTTTGGAGGGTCGCTCGTGGCGGATTGAACGGTCACCGCGAGGCCCGTCGTTTTCTGTACCGGGAGGGGGACTTGAACCCCCACGGGCTTGCGCCCAACGGATTTTGAGTCCGTCGCGTCTACCGATTCCGCCACCCCGGCTCGTGGTGGCGGGTCATGGTAGGGCATGTTCGGCCTTGCCGAGTCGTAGACTATGCGGATGCGGAGAGCCGAGAAGAAACTGTTTATTGTCCTTGACGAGATTGCGCAACTCGATGCGGCGTTAGACCAGCTGAGCCAGGAACTGTCGATGCATCAACACTTGCACGACGATGCCCGACGCGACGCGCTCGTGACGGACGATCCGATCGATAGGGAGGACGCTCGCATCACGCGTCAAGATGTGGACCGGGTACTTCGAGAGTTGAAACGCTTGGAAAGCCAGCGAAGCAAACTCGATACGCGACGAGTTGAGCTGCTCACCAGCCTCGAAACCCGCTAAGAATCGTCTATGAAAAATTTTCGAATAGATCGCCCGGCCTATTCCAATTACTACGGAGAGTGTATATAGTGACGTCAGCGCTGACATACAGCGAAGGCCACAGAGGCCTGCGGCCACTCTCAGTAGTCAGATGCGGGGTGCATAGATGTTAGGGACAGGACTCAGACGTTTGCGTTCGGACGAACGCGGCTCGTCGCTGGTGGAATTCACCATCGTCGCCTCTTTGTTTTTCATGCTTCTTTTCGGCATCGTCGAGTTCGGGCTTGCGTTCCGCGACCGACTGACTGTCACCAACGCCACGCAGGGTTCAGCCCGCGTTGTGTCGGCTATGGGGGATGATCCGATGGCGGATTACGAAATGCTGCTGTCCCTTGAGCAGTCCCTCGGCATTCTTCCCGGGCAAGCCGTCGGTATCGTGCGATACGTCGATGTGTATCTCGCTGATGGGAACGGCGATCCCGTCGGATCGTGTTCTACCGGCGGTGGCGATCGGTGCAACCGCTACCTCTGGGCTCCATCTGGTGGTACCTGTGACTGGGTCCCCTGCCCGGACGCCGACAACGGCTACGGTTCGTGGCCCTGGTCGCCGACTACTCGGGACGTGGCATTGCCCGGTCTTGATGTCATTGCGGTTCGCGTGACGTACGCGCACGAGTGGGTAACCGGCGGTCTCGTACCGCTACCCAATGTGAGCTGTGATGGTACGCCGGGCAGCGGCTGCTGGGCTGACACCGCGGTCATGCGCCTCGAACCGCAGGTCTTCCAGCCATGAGCCGTCTGCGCAAGATGCTGCCACGGCGGTTTCATGATGAAGAGGAGCGAGGGGCGACACTCGTGCTCGCCGCCGCGACCCTGCTGGTGATGATCGGCATGGCGGGATTCGCCGTAGACCTGGGTTGGCTGTATTTCAAGGGTGCCCAGGCTCAGAACGCTGCCGAGGCCGCCGCACTAGCGGGCGTCGTGCACATGCCCCAACCCTCGAACGTCACATTCGTTGGTGGGGAAGCATGGACCACCTCCCTGGACATAGCCGCCCGAGACGGGTTCAACGGGGGTGTGACCCCGTCAGAAGTTGCGGGTCGTCCCAACCGGCTTAACGTTTCGGTGACAACGACGGTACCCACCTTTTTCATGCGTGTGTTCGGCATGAACACCGTGACGATGACGCGCGATGCAACCGCGGAACAGTTGCCCCCGCTCAAACTCGGCTCCGACGAACCATCGCTGGGGGGTGTTGGCGAGGCGTTCTGGGTCGCCATCAACGGTGAAGAAGAAGTGAAAGCGAACGGCGATCCGTTCTCAACACGGTGCAATGCGGCGAACTGCGGCTCGACCCAGAATGGCGAATTCAAGCAACCCGCGTACTACTACGCCGTTGACATACCCGAGGATCAAATCGGACGATCGCTCACCATCCAGGTGTATGACGGACCGCACTGGGCGGGGAATTTCAACGATTTTCGCAACAACGGCGATCCCGACGCCACCGGCGATCGCATCGATCGTGACATCGATATTACGTTCTCGCTTGCCGCCCCCGACCAGACACCGAACAATCCTGCGGACAACATCCCAATCGGCGGCTGCTCGCGGACCTATACCGAAGCCGGATCCGAGGGAGCGCCCGGTGTGCAGGCGTGGTCATCAGTATGCAGCGTCACGGCCGTGTCCGGGATCTATGTGCTGTCCGTCAGCGTTGATGGGAACGAACGTGCGATCTCGGACTTTGCGCTGCGCGTTGTTGGTTACGGCGCCGGTGATACTCCCGCAGTCTACGGACTCGGAGCTATGTCGCTGGACATGGTGGAGGCGGGCACAGCACCGAACTTCAAGATTGTGAAACTTGAAGAGTTTTACGCCGGTTCGCAGCTCTTGATCTCACTGTTCGATCCCGGTGATGTCTCTGATGGGTTCGCCAACCTGCGTTTTGTCGGCGACGGCGCCGGCATCGAATGCGAGGTCCAAGTCCGCTCGCTCGATGGGAACACGGTGTTGTCACCTTGGGGATCGGATGACACCCCGGGCTCGGCGCCGTGTTTTCTCAACACATCGGGCCAGCGCTTCAACGGGCAATGGGTGGATTTCCGCTTTGACATACCGCCGGCGTGGACCTGCCCATCGGATTGCTGGATGGACATCGACTACAGTTTCAGTGCCGGGGCGAACGTGACGGAGCGCACCACCTGGGTCGCCAGGGTAAACGGCGAACCGATCCATCTCATTCCCTAGAGCCGATCCATCTCGTTGCGCAGTGGCGTATCGCCGCCCCCCTACACTCAGGGCATGCCCAAACTCGCACTTCTTGACGGCCATTCGCTCGCGTATCGAGCGTTCTATGCTCTTCCAGATACGCTTGCGACACCAGCGGGTCAGGTGACAAACGCTGTCTTCGGTTTCACGTCCATGTTGATCAAGCTGATCGACGAGGAGCGACCGGACGCGATCTGTGTTGCCTGGGATGTGCGAGGCGGCTCCTTTCGCAACGATCAGTATCCGGAGTACAAGGCCCAGCGTCAGTCCCCTCCGGACCTGTTCAGAGAGCAGCTTCCGCTGATCGAGGAAGTGTTGGACTCGCTCGGCATCAGTCAGGTGAAGGCACCGGGGTTTGAGGCTGATGATGTGCTCGCGACACTCGCCGTTCGAGCGAAGGACGAGGGATGGGAGGCGGTCGTTGTTACCGGCGATAGGGATGCATTCCAACTCCCGGGTGACGGCATCCGTGTCATGTACACGCTGCGGGGAGTATCTGACACTGCAGACGCCACCGCTGCCTGGATCGAAGAGCGTTACGGCGTCACGCCCGGTCAGTATCTCGACTACGCCGCGCTGCGCGGGGACAAGTCGGATAATCTTCCCGGTGTGCCGGGGGTAGGGGAGAAAACCGCCGCTCGCCTGATCTCGTCGTACGGTTCGCTTGAGGGTGTGTTCGACCACGTTGATGATCAGACCCCGAAACTGCGCCAGAACCTTGTTGAGAACGAAACACGCGCATTTTTGAACCGGGATCTCATGCGCCTCGTACGTGACGTGCCGATTGCGATGGACCTCGTTCTTGATTCTCTGATGTTTGGGGAGTTCGCCCGCGACGAGGCTCGGAGTGTGTTCGACGATCTCGCCTTCCTCACGCTGTGGGAGAGACTTGTCGCAATAGAGGGTGGAGCGACCCCGACCGATGTCCTCGATGTCGATGTTCGCACTGCGTCCGCCGCTGACATTGCGCAACTCGCCAACCAACCAATTCCGATTGCGGTCGTCACCGACGCCGGCGAGATCGTCGGTATCACAGCAGCGCGGTCCGAGTCGGACGCGTTCTTTATTCCGGTTGACCTCTTCGGTGTGTTTGTCGAAGTGGCGGGTGCAGGAATTGTCGGCCATGACGTCAAGAAGATTGTTCGTCTTCTTCTCGATCGAGACCTCGCGGTACCTCGGATCGTGTTTGACACAGCGCTGGCGGCGTACCTGATTCATCCAGGCCAAAGGGTGCCGACCCTGGACGTCCTAGCCGAGCGCGAGCTTGGTGTCATACTGGTTACGGAAGATGATTCCCAGGCGCCAAACCAGGGAGCGTTCGATTTCGAGGGAGCCGGCGGACCGGACCTTGACGCCGCGGGGAGGCGCG
>BDTL01000100.1 GCA_002898115.1 bacterium BMS3Bbin02
CGCATCGAAAGCATCGAGGGTCGGGAGGAGTTGCTTTACGACACGTTCGCTGGCTGACGTGATCATCCGCAGATGATCACGCTCCACACGTTTACGAAAATTGTCGAAGTCCGCTGTCATCCGTTGCAGTCTGTCGCGTAGGTCAACGACCTCTTCGCGACTTACGCGCAGTTGGTCAAGCAAATCATCGCCGCTCGGTGGTATGTCGAACGTTGCGAACTCCGAATCCACCGCATCCAACTCCGGCTCGACAATCTCGATCTCGACCACGGGGGGATGCCCCGAGGGAGGCGCTGGTGGTGCAGCCTCATCGGTTACACGATCAGCCGGGGGAGTAAGGTCGCTCACCGTTACGCCTCGTCGCCTTCTCGCTCGTCGCCCTCGTCTTCTTCGACGATCTCGGCCTCTACGACATCGTCCTCATCGGATTCGGCGGCGGCGTCACCTTCTGCTTCGGCTTGAGAAGCTTCATAGATCTTCTGGCCGAGGATCTGGCTCGTTGTCAGCAGTGCTTCCGTCTGCTTCTTGAGTTCGTCCGTCGCTGCCTCTTTGTCTTCGAGGAGTGATTTCAGGTTCTCGGTCGCCTCATCAATGGGAGAACGCTCGTCATCGGAGAGCTTGTCGCCATGCTCTTCGAGTTGCTTGGCGATGCTGTGAACTAGCTGGTCCGCCTGGTTGCGGGTTTCGGCTGCCTCACGGCGTTCTTTGTCCTCGTTCGCGTGCGCCTCGGCGTCCGCCACCATTGTTTCGATCTCCTCTTTGGAGAGGGCGGTGCCGCCGGTGATGGTGACCGATTGGCTCTTGCCGGTTCCGAGATCCTTTGCGGACACCGAAACAATGCCGTTGGCATCGATGTCGAATGTCACCTCGATCTGTGGGACGCCCCGAGGAGCAGGGACAATCCCAGGCAGCTTGAAGCGACCCAGCGAATTATTGTCCGCAGCCATGGAACGTTCGCCCTGGAGGACGTGGATCTCCACCTCGGGCTGGTTGTCAGCCGCGGTGGTGTAGATCTCCGACCGCCTCGTCGGGATCGTTGTATTCTTTTCGATCATGACGTTCGTGACCCCACCTTCGGTCTCCACACCGAGAGATAGCGGTGTGACATCGAGCAGCAAGATGCCGCTGACGTCGCCTTTGAGCACACCGGCCTGGACCGCGGCGCCCAGCGCGACGACCTCATCCGGGTTCACACCCTGGTGAGCTTGTTTACCCGACAGCTTCTCAACGAACTCAAACACAGCCGGGATGCGTGTCGAACCACCAACGAGGATCACGTCCTCGATGTCGTTCATTGTGACACCGGCGTCCTTGATTGCTTGTTCGAAGGGCTTACGCGTGCGTTCTACGAGTGGTTCGGTCATCCGGTCAAACTCTGTGCGGGTGAGACTCTTCAACAAGTGGATGGGTCCGTCGGCGGTAGCAGTGATAAACGGCAGGTTGATCTCAGTCTCGGTGACCGACGACAGGTCGATCTTGGCTTTCTCGGCTGCCTCCTTGATGCGCGTAAGCGCCATCGGGTCGGCGCCGAGGTCGACTCCATGGTCGTTCTTGAAGTCAGTGACGAGCCAGTCCATGACTGCCTGGTCCCAGTCGTCACCGCCGAGGTCGGTGTCGCCGGATGTTGACTTGACCTCGAACACACCCTCGCCGATCTCGAGCACGGACACATCGAATGTGCCACCACCAAGATCGAACACCAGGATCTGGTGGTCGTTTTCTTTGTCCATGCCGTACGCAAGAGCGGCCGCAGTCGGCTCGTTGACGATACGCAGCACCTCGAGACCTGCGATCTGACCGGCCTCCTTGGTGGCCTGGCGTTGGGCATCACCGAAGTACGCCGGCACGGTGATCACTGCTTCGGTCACCTCGCCTCCAAGGAACTTCTCAGCGTCGCGCTTGAGTTTCTGCAAGATGCGCGCCGATATCTCTTGTGCGGTGTAGTCCTTGCCGTCGACAGTGACGGACCAATCTTCGCCCATGTGGCGCTTCACCGAACGGATCGTTCGGTCCGGGTTGGTGATCGCCTGGCGCTTCGCTTGGTCACCGACGAGCACGTCGCCGTTCTTTGCGAACGCGACGACAGATGGTGTTGTGCGGTGACCCTCGGCGTTGGCGATGACCTTTGGCTCGCCGCCCTCAAGAACCGAAATTACGCTGTTGGTGGTTCCTAGGTCGATACCTACGGCTCGTCCCATGATCGTTCCTCCTCAAAAGAATGCTATTTCGTGAGTATACTACAATGTCTGAGTGTATGTCGATACCATAATTTGAGTCGTCCGTTGTCATATTTCAAGAACTTGCGACTATCGCGGTCGAGCGTTCTACACTGATCTCTGTAGCAACAATGCCGAGATTGGCTATGGAACGAGGGACAGGTTGGGGTCGGTAGCAGCGCTCGTCGGCGCCGCTCTTGTTGGCGGCATCGCAGGATGGGTTTTGGCGCGGGCTTTTTTCGCTGTTGAGACCGAACGGTCGAACGAGGATCTCATCGATGCAGCCCGACGCGCAACACTCGCGGAAGTTCGTCTTGCCGAGGAGCGGGCCGCCCACCAGAGTCTGATCGGGGATCATGCTCGGTTGGTCGAGCAGTACGAAACGCTTCAGGTAGGGCTGACCGTCGACCTCACAGACTCCACAATGGCGCTAAACAGCGGCATGCCTGAGGTCACACAACCCTTAACCGCGGTACAACAACCATCTCCCAAGGTGCCGGAGGTCGAACCCCCGTCGGCGGATCTCAACTCTCGCGAAATGAACGTACGTTCGCGGGTAGCCGAGATTGCTCGGCGAACGATGGGAGATACGCCGGTCGAGGATGACCTGCAAGCTATCCGCGGTGTCGGCCCGAAGATCAATGGCATGCTCTTGGAGATGGGGTTCTCAAGTTACCGGCAGATCGCCTCGTTGACGCCGGAGGACCTCACCCATCTCACCGAGGCGCTTGTCAGTTTCCGTGGTCGGATCGAACGAGACGACTGGGTTGGCTCGGCGGCGACTCTATATGCAGAGAAGTACGGCGACTCGGGCTAACGATCTCACGCGGTTGCGTGTTGTGTGGTCTCGGCAGGGAAACCTGGTTCAGTCTCGCCGCGAGAACTCATACTATTACGGTGGTGTTCGACATCGGTCACTGGTACGATTGGCTCGTTGATGACGTGTTGCGGGAGAGTCCGGCAAATGTCGGCGCCGAAGGAGCAACCGCCCCGGGAATCTCTCAGGCACCAGGTACCGCAGCACAGAAACACCTCTGGAGAGCAGACGTTGGTACGTCTCACCGAAGGGGAAAGCCGGATGACCGGCGAAAACTCTCAGGTCCGAGCGACAGAACGGGGCGAGCAGCGCCCCGCGTTTGAAGTCGCACACCAGGAGATCACACAATGTCATTGACAACGGACCCCACCGCCGAGTTTCTCGGTCGGCATATCGGGCCGCGAGACCCCGACATCGATTCGATGCTCGCCCGGATCGGATTCGACACCCTTGACGATCTGATTGATGTTGCCGTGCCTGGCGTCATCCGGTCGGAGGATCCACTCAACCTCGCCGGCCCAATGACTGAAAGCGCAGTCCAGGCACGACTCCGCGAACTCGCCGACAAGAATCAGGTGTTCGTGTCGATGATTGGCATGGGCTATTACGACACGATCACGCCGGCTGTCATCCAGCGCAATGTCCTTGAGAACCCGGGCTGGTACACCGCCTATACGCCCTACCAGCCGGAGATCTCACAGGGTCGCCTTGAGGCCGTGATCAATTTCCAAACCATGGTCATGGATCTCACCGGCATGGAAATAGCCAACGCTTCGTTGCTCGATGAGGGAACGGCCGCCGCCGAAGCGATGGCAATGTTGCACCGACTTTCCAAGGGGAAACAGGGTGATACGTTCTTTGTCGACCAGGATGCGCTCCCGCAGACCATCGAGGTTCTCCACACCCGGGCAGAGCCACTCGGGTTTACACTCGTCGTGGGTGATCCCGCGACCGATCTTCCGGATGTCGACGCGTTTGGTGTGCTGCTCCAGTATCCGGGAACGTCGGGCGCCATCTCCGATGTTGAGGAGATCGTGGCTGCCTGTCAGGAGCGCGGAATCAAGGTCGCCATGGCTGGCGACCTCCTGGCACTCACGTTGCTGAAGTCACCAGGCGAGTTGGGGGCAGATGTCGCTGTCGGAACATCTCAACGCTTTGGTGTTCCAATGATGTTCGGTGGTCCACACGCCGGGTATATGGCGACTCGTGACGCATTCAAGAGGGCGATGCCGGGCCGTCTCGTGGGTGTGTCCAAGGACGCCGAGGGGCGTGTCGGATATCGGTTGACACTCGCGACCCGTGAGCAACACATTCGCCGCGAGAAGGCGACATCGAACATCTGCACCGCACAGGTCCTGCTCGCCGTGATGGCGGGACTGTATGGCGTGTATCACGGTCCCGAAGGCATAACCGCGATCGCGAAGAGAGTGCACGAGGCAATGTCGTTGCTTGTCGCCAGTCTTCGAGCGGCTGGCGTTGACGTCGTGAATGACACCTTCTTTGACACGATTACTGTGCGCGTTCCCGGTCATGCGGAGGAGATTCTCGCTAGGGCGGCCCACCGCAGGATCAATCTCCGGGCTGTCGATGTCGACACCGTCGGTATCTCGTTCGACGAGGCGACGGCGCCGCCATTTGTCGACGCAGTTCTCGAGGTCTTTGGTGCGGCGCGGGTCGGAGACGGTGAGAGCGGGATTCCAGCCTCGCTGGCACGCGCCTCGGCCTTCATGACACATCCGGTGTTTCACTCCCATCGGTCCGAGACCGCAATGATGCGCTATCTCCGGTACCTGCAGGACAAGGACATCGCCCTGGACCGGGCGATGATCCCGCTCGGATCATGCACGATGAAGCTGAACGCCGCGACGGAGATGGTCGCGGTCACGTGGCCGGAGTTCGCCAATCTTCACCCCTTCGCACCGCTCGAGCAGGCCGAGGGTTATCTCGAATTGTTTGGCGAGGTTGAGGCATGGCTGGCTGAGATCACTGGATACGACGCGGTCTCCGTCCAGCCGAACGCAGGCTCTCAGGGAGAGTTTGCCGGTCTGCTTGCGATTCGGGCGTTTCACCAATCGCGCGGAGATCACGACCGGGACATTTGCCTCATTCCGGCGTCTGCGCACGGAACGAACCCGGCGTCTGCGACGATGGCAGGCATGAAGGTTGTTGTTGTCGCCACGGGTGACAACGGTGACATCGACATAGAAGATCTGCGCGCGAAGGCATCCGAGCACGCCGAGAATCTTGCCGCGCTCATGGTGACCTACCCCTCGACCCATGGCGTGTTCGAAGAGGGCATCGTGGAGGCTTGTGACATCATCCACGACAACGGGGGGCAGGTGTACCTCGATGGTGCGAACCTCAACGCGATGGTCGGGATCGCGCAACCCGGGAAGTTCGGTGGGGATGTCTCACATCTCAATCTGCACAAGACGTTTGCCATTCCCCACGGAGGCGGCGGCCCGGGAGTCGGGCCGATCGGCGTGCGGTCCCATCTAGCTCCGTTCCTTCCCGGTCACGGTCTCGTTCCCGACCAGGACGGGTTTCGCGACGGTATCGGTGCGGTTGCTTCGGCGCCCTGGGGGAGTGCAGGGATTCTCTCGATTTCCTGGGCGTACATGGCCTTGCTCGGCGCCAGTGGACTGACGATGTCCACCAAGATCGCGATCCTTAACGCGAACTACATCGCTAGGCGTCTCAGCGAGCACTACCCCCTGCTGTTTACCGGGAACAGCGGTCTTGTCGCTCACGAGTGCATCATCGACCTGCGTCCAATCAAAGATGCAACCGGGGTCACCGTGGATGACTTTGCGAAGCGGCTCGTTGACTACGGATTCCACGCTCCGACGATGTCGTTCCCGGTTGCAGGAACGCTGATGATTGAGCCGACTGAGAGCGAGAACCTCGAAGAGCTCGACCGCTTCTGTGACGCGATGATTGCGATGAAGGCAGAAGTCGACCTTGTCGGGGACGGCACGTACCCGGTGGAGGACTCCCCGCTGCACAATGCCCCGCATCCTGCGGAGAATCTGCTCGTCGACGAGTGGACCCACCCGTACTCTCGTGAAGTCGCCGCGTACCCGGTTCCCGGTCTCAGAGCCAATAAATACTGGCCACCGGTGAGTCGTGTCGACAACCAGTACGGGGACCGCAACGTGATGTGCTCATGTCCCCCGATGGAGGACTACACCGAGTAACCGCTGACGAGGAACAGCCCTCGTCAGGCCTTGCGAAGGCATAACTCAAAGATGGTTTTGTCGTCGTCTCTGTAATAGACGAGTGTGCCGTGCATCAGGTCCGCGAGCTGGCGTGACAGCGATAGACCGATGCCGACGCTGCCGGGCATGCCAACCGGATCGTGTGCCCTGTAGTAGCGGCGAAACACAGCTTCGCTTTCGCCGGGGGGAACTCCGTCACCGTGGTCAATCACTCGGACCGTGACCCCGGCATCGGTTTCCGCGATCTCGATCAGGCACGGTGGTCGGCCATACTTCATCGCATTTACGAGCAGGTTGCGAATAATCTGACGGACACGAAACCCGTCGCCCCAGGCCGTGGGTGACCCTTCGGCGCTCATCGAGATCGTGCCGGCTTCCCAGGTATCGACGACCTTCTGGACCGTCGACACAACATCAATCTCGGCAGCTTCGACTTGCACCACGCCGATATCGGACCGGGCCACCGATAGGAGATCTTCGACGAGGTCAGCCATCTCAGAAGCTTGTCCGGCGATCAGGCGAATGAAGTCGTCGCGTTCGCTCGGCGGAAAGTCTACCGGGCGGTCTCGTAGCTCGGATGACAGTCCGACAATTGTTGTGAGCGGCGTCCGTAGCTCGTGGCTGACGGATCGCACAAGGTCATCTTTCGACGCGACAAGTTCGGTCAAACGGAGCCGGGCGATCCGCTGATCGGTGACATCAACGAAGTGAACAAGGAACCCGACCAGCAGGCTGTCCGACCGGATTCCCGACACGGTCGCAAGACCCCACACTGTATCGCCGTTGAAGCGGAGTAACTCCAGCTCCCGTGAGAAAGACGTCGATCGGCTGTCCCGGATGTTTTGTACCGCCTCCCAGAAGTCATGATCTTCCGCCGAGACATAGAACGGGTCGACCGTTGTGTCCTCGGGTTTGCCCACGATTCGATGCATTGCCGGGTTCGTTCTGATCGCTGCGAAGTCCGGACCGCGTACGGACATTCCGGCGGGGCTATCGATGAAGGCGGATTCGAACGTTGCCTGGGATTGTGCGAGACGGTCGGCCAACTGGTGGCGGGTTGTCAGGTCGATCCAGTAGGAGACCGCAAAAATGAGGTCTCCGGTACTGTCACGCACTGCCGATGCAACCACGTGAACATCGATCTCTGTTCCATCCGATCGGAAGGCCGTGGTTGTAACGTGGCCGGAGTCCAGCGTTCCGTTGACGAACTGGCGGGCGATGTCGCCCGCTTCGTCAGCTACGTCGGATGGGAATAGATCGGCAAAGCTCATGGCATTCATCTGTTCGGCAGTTCGGCCGAGCATTGATTGCAGTGCATGGTTGGAGAGGATGCCGTCGACGTTTCCGTCGATGATGTACATACCGATCGGACCGTTTTCGAAGGCGCTGCGGAAGAGTGCTTCGCTTGCTTCGATCTCACGGCGGAGTTCGTGGGACGGCGTGACATCGACGAGCAAGACGTCGGTCTCGTCACTGCTCGATCCGGGGGCGCTGGTGATGTGGCACCACAGCGGCGATCCATCTTTGGTACAGATCGCGATGGGTCGACCATCGGTCTGTACCGGCGCACCGCCAATGGTCACCTGTCCCCACAGATCGGAGCCGCTGCGTCCGACGAGGTCGGGTTTGGCGTAACCGAGGAGCTTCGCAGCGTTTGTGTTGGCGTACGTGATGACGCCTTCGCGGTTCGTTGTGAGTAGCGCAATGTCGAGGGACTCGACCATCCGGTGCGTTCGCCCTTCCTCGGCCGCTTCTGCCCGGGTCGAGTTGAAACCGGGGTTCCACTGAGTATCCGTCATTGGCCGGGGCGTTCCTGTGGCGGGGTGGCCCTCGGAGCCGGTCGTCGGTCAGCCCATGGTTGGCTCTGCTCAAGTTGTGCAGCGAGTTGGATCAACAATGCGTCGTTGCCATGCGACGCGGTGAAGTGTGATCCGATCGGAAGGTTGGTGTCGGTCCAGTACAACGGGACTGACATTGCCGGTAGGCCGGCAAAGTTGGCGATTGGGGTGAAACCCACGTATCGGGCGAGTTGGTCGGTGAGGTCGTCCATTGGTTTGGTTTGATCGATCTCGCCTATATGCACCGGTGGAGTTGACAGCACCGGCGATAGTTCGACGTCATAGCTGCCGAAGAAATCGCCGTAGGCGTAGGCCACGTTTTGAAGGCTGCGGAATGCGTAGAGAATGTCAGTAGCGTCGAGCTTTCTAGCCCGCTGGATGAGGCCCCACGTGAATGGCTCGAACGCCGGCATACCCGCCCTATTGCCAACAACCCGAGCAAGGATCCGCATGGTGCGATAGTCGCCGAGAGGTCGGCGAGCGACCCGCACCACCCTCTTGGCTTGTGCGGCTTCGTCGAGGATTGTGCGAAACGCCGTCGCGGGAAACGCAGCCCATAATGTGAGGAATGCGTCTTCCATGGCGGCACCGTCGAGCGGTGGGCTCTCTTCGACAACGGAGTGACCGAGACCTTCAAGCAGTGCGACGACGTCGGCGATCATGTCGCGGCACGCCGGGTGGACGGGTCTGCCCATATGGTCTGTTGTCCGCACTGCGATCCGCAACGGTCGTACCTCAGAGTGCATTGCCGCGGTCAGAGACTGTCCGTTGTTTGGTGTTCTCCACAGGTCACCAAGCGTCGGACCTCCGATGGCGTCGAGGAAGGTGGCCGTGTCGCGAACCGTGCGTGAAATGCAGCCATCAATGGCGATGCGATCGGCGAGAGAGTTTGGCTGGCGGGGCATGGTGCCGCGCGACGGCTTCAGTGCGAACAGTCCGCACGCCGACGCCGGAATCCGTAGAGATCCGCCGCCGTCACCACCGTGGGCCATCGGGACCATGCCGGATGCGACTGCCGCGGCAGCGCCACCGCTTGAACCTCCCGGGGATCGGGTCAGGTCCCATGGATTGCGCGTCGGTCCGTGCAAACGAGACTCGGTGACAGGTAGTAACCCAAACTCCGGTGACGCGGTTCGCCCGAGTACGCTGAACCCCGCGCTGCGCATCCGTTGTCCGACGACATCCCCCTGGGGCGCCACGAAATCCTTGAAGAAGACAGAGCCGAAAGTCACCGGCAATCCCTCTTCGGCCTGGAGATCCTTGAACAAAAAGGGGACTCCGTGAAATGGGCCGGAGGGGAGTGTTTCGGAGTCGAGGATGGTTCGTGCCCGGTCGAAGTACGTGTCGATCACCGCGTTGACGGCGGGGTTGCGGTCCCGGATTGTTTCGATCGCGGTCTCAGTGAGTTCGGAAGCAGTGATATCCCGATTGCGGACAAGCTCCGCCAGCCCGACGGCGTCGAACGTTGCGTATTCGCTGGGTTGCACGTTCGAGCCCTCGTCCGTTCATCCTCTGGCCCCCTTGTTGAATCGGATTGTAGGGGGATCGCGCACCACATTTCGCGATCAAAGGGAAGTGGCGGAGCACAATCTACGCGCTAGGTGCCGGGTGCCTTGGCAGCAGGTGGGTTTCGCCCGAGCAGGTCCAACTCGATCGGGGGTTGAGTCATGGTGTCGAGCGATTTCGCGAGATCCAACACCGTCGCCTTGTCGATCGACTGCGGGGCGCCGCGCAGGGACAACGATGTGACGCCGTCGGTGGCGTCGAAGCTGAAGGCGCCGATCGCGGAACTCACGACAACCAGCCTCGGGGCGCCTTGTACGACTTCCCAGTCGTCCGTGACGGCTTCATAGTCGGTCTGGAAGGTGAGAAACAGGATGACCTCTGCTCCCTCGTCGAGCGCAACCCCGGGACGAAAACCCATGGTCATGGGCAGGAGTAGATCGTTGGGGTCCTGTCCGGGTTCGAGGGGCTCCGCAAGATCTCCAATCAACCCCATACCCTCCCACAGGTCCTGCCGAAACGGGATTGTGACCGCACCGCCGGGTACGTTGACTATCACGGTGTCGCCCGGTTTGAGTGCAAGATCACCCTGTGGGTTGGTGCCGAGAACGGTATCGATGCGAATTGTGACGGGGGTGACCGGGTGGAGTCCACGGAAGCCGCTTGCGTCGGTTTCTGCTTCGAACGCAGCCGACGGTACCGCTCCGGTGGGGGTGTTGAACTGTGACGGTGCGACGTCGATGACGGTCGCTTGCACCGCGACGTGTGCGTACTTAGGGATTTCCTCAATATCGGGTACAAAACCGTACGTAGCGGATCCACCGCCCCACGTGAGTTCCCGTGTCGATGTGGGGTCAACGACCGGTACATCCAGCACCGCCGGTTGGGGAGCAGAGGTCTCCCTGTTGGACGCTACCACCACCACCGCTGCTACCGCTATGCCTACTGCAACGAGTGCGAGACGTTTGGTCGTCCCCTTCATGTCGATCCTCCGTAGCTCGAGCAGCCGCCCCAGTAGTGGTGGCCGCTGTGGCCGTACACCTGGCAGCGGCCTCGGTTGTCGTACCAGCCTAGGCTCCGTGCCCAGGCACCCATGGAGCTAACGTTGATGTACATGGTGGCGAATGTGTTGGACGAATGTCCGAGTCCGATGCCGTGCCCCGCCTCATGGGTGGCCACGCCGCGAAGATCGTACTTCCCGGCGGGGGTCGGTGTGGAGGAACCAAAGTGCCAGGGTCGATCACTTTCGAATTCGAACCAAGATGACTTATCACTGATGTGCGTGGCATCGCTACTCGCAGGAGTAAAGCAAGCGACCCAATCTGGCTCTCCGCACGGACTCGATGTCTTCCAGATAACCGACATGGAAGCGGCTGTGTTGGTGGGTTTTTCTTGATAGTCGAACTGGTGACCCGCAGTCTTATCCCAGGCTGTGAACCCGGAACGGATGTCCTGGTCTGCTATCAGGTTCCCCGTCGACGCCTCAAACGACCAACGCGCATCGGCCCA
>BDTL01000101.1 GCA_002898115.1 bacterium BMS3Bbin02
CGTGGTAGTTATGGCATACCATTCGCTTGAGGACCGGATCGTGAAACGTCGATTCGCGACTGCTTTGGAAGGTTGCACCTGTCCGCCCGAGATTGCTGTGTGTGTCTGTGGCAAGGTGGCCCACTTCGAGAAGGTGACCCGTAGACCGATTCGACCCTCGGAGGGTGAAATCGGTGAGAATCCGCGAGCGAGAAGCGCCGTGATGCGTGCTGTTGAACGGATTTCGTCATGACCGCCCGCCCGGCGCCACGCAGTTTTCCCGTTCCGGGGGCCGAGACGGCAGTCGGCCTCGGACACATGCGCAAGACCGTGCGCGACGTTCAACCGTTCGTCATCTTCTCGCTCCTCGTCGTGATCGCCTTCTTTGCCTCAATCTCGTCGCGTGTGTCTCTTGATACAAAGGCCTTCGAGCTTGAAGAGCTTGAGTCGTCGATCAACGCGGAGCAGGCACGTTACTTCGACCTGCAATTGGAGCTCGCTCGATTGCAGGCCCCCGATCAGATACTCGATCGAGCGTTGGCCATGGGAATGGTGTACCCGACTGACCGCACGATTGTCGAGGTGCAACTGTCCTCGGACCTCGTTGAGGGAGACGAGTACCGATGGGCAGAGTTGAAAGCTCTCCTTAGCGCCCAACCATGAATGCGTGCGTGGCCTGTGCTGGGCTGTGCGCCGACGAAGATCAAGACCGAGCGGAGAAGACGTGGACAACATGAATTCACAGGTTGCATGTCCCGTGTGTGGGGTGTGGAGTGGCTGATCCGCAGTGGAGGGTGCCGGACGTTCGGGTAGCACTTGTCGGCGTCGCAATCGTCTTCGCCTGGCTCTGGGTAGGGGTTTCCCTTTATCGGGTTCAGGTCGTTGAGTCGGGCGTATGGACCGAGTACGGCGCCGAACAACGAGTGCGTTCTCGCGAGATTCCTGCGCCACGAGGAACGATCTATGATCGCAGCGGACAGGCGATCGCGATGTCTGTCGCGGCCACAGATGTCGTCGCGAACCCATCAGAGATTTCAGATCCCGGCAGCGTTGCACAGGTGCTTGCACCATTGCTGGGAGTGGACCAATCAACACTTGAGGCGAAGCTGTCGGGTGACGCCCGATACGCCATGCTGGCGAGGCGTATTGATCGTGTCGATGCGTTGGAGATCGAGAAGCTCATGGATGAGCTTGACATTCGAGGTGTGTACTTTCGCGATCAGCCGGCCCGAATCTACCCTTCTCAGAATTTCGCGTCCCAGGTTGTTGGATTCGTGCAGGCTGACACTCTCGTTGGTCTTGAGGGACTCGAACGCCTCTACAACGAGGAGCTAGCCGGCACGCCGGGTTATCAAACTGACGAGCGGGACCCATACGGCAACCCGATCCTGCAGGGAGACTCTGAAATCGTGCCGGCGATTCCCGGCGTCGACATACGGACGACCCTTGATCCCGGCATCCAGATCGCAGCGCAGGAGGCTCTGGCGCTCGCGGTCGAGGAGTCGTCTGCGACCGCCGGGTGGGCAGTCGTCCTCGACGTTGCTACCGGCGACGTTCTCGCCATGGCAACCGCTCCGACCTTCGACCTCAACGACCGGACCGACGTGGATCGGGAGACGTTTCGTAACCGGGTCGTGACTGATCAGTTTGAACCCGGTTCGACACTCAAAGTTCTGACCATCGCAGCCGCGATCGAAGAAGGAGTCGTCACTCCTGATACCGAGTTTACGCTTCCGGCGACGCTGGAAATCGCCAGGAAGGAGTACTCGGACGTCGGGCGCAAAGACGAGAGGGTGATGTCGGTACGCGACATCGTGGCAAAGTCCTCGAATGTCGGAACTATCACAGTCCAGCAGTTGCTCGGAAACGAAAAGCATTGGGAGTACCTCAACAAGATCGGTTTGGGGCGTAGGACGACGTCACATATCCCCGGCGAGGTGTCAGGTTTGCTTCACCCGGTCAAGGATTGGTGTGATTCGGTGTGCGGTCCGTCGACGGGGATCGGGTATCGCGTCAACGTCACACTGCTCCAGATGGCAGCGGTGTTTGCGACCATCGGCAACGATGGTGTGTGGATCGAGCCCCACATCATTGATGAAGAGATCTTTCCGGACGGGACCCGTACGACATTCCAACCGATTGAGCGGCCGGTGTTTTCCCAGGAGACCGCGCGGACGATGCGTGCACTCCTGGCAGGTGTCGTCGAGGGTGGCACGGGGCGTCGGGCGGCTGTCGAGGGATACCGAGTCGGCGGGAAGACCGGAACAACCCAAAAGTATCTTGAGGCGGAAGGCGGCTATTCCGAAACCGCCGTTGTCGCGAGTTTTATCGGCATCGCGCCAATCGACAACCCGCGCATAGTCGTTGCAGTCGTGCTCGATTCGCCATCCGGCGAACGTATCGAGGGCGACCGCGCGGTTAATCTCAGCTACGGGGGTGTTTCCGCCGCGCCGGTGTTTGCCGCCATAGTGAAGGCGGCGATGCATGGGCTTGGGGTCCCTCCGGGATGAATACGCGCATAACGATCGCCGACCTCGCAAGGCTCGTCCAGCCGGCCGAGGTCGTCGGTGGCGACCCCGATGCCGTGCTCACGGACGTGACCCACGACTCTCGTCAGGTTAAACCCGGCAGCCTGTTCGTGGCGGTCCGCGGCGAACGAACCGACGGGCACCGATTCGTCGAGAGCGCGGTGATGTCCGGGGCGACCGCGGTCCTCGTTGAGGAACGTGTTTCGGTACAGGTGCCCCAGATCATTGTGTCTGACACGCGCCGCCTCCTCGGACCGGTAGCCGCAGCAGTCCATGGGTCTCCGGCTGGCGACATGATGATGATCGGCATCACCGGTACGAACGGCAAAACGACCATCACCCACATGCTCGACAGCATGTTTCGTGCCGATGGACAGATCACAGCACTGATCGGGACGATCGGTGCTGTGAGCGCGGGCGAACCGATCGAGAGCGTAGGTACGACTCCCGAGGCGCCTGACCTGCATCGTCTTCTCGCCCGGATGCGTGATGATCACGTCCAGGTCGTTGCTGTCGAGGTGTCGTCGCATGCGCTGAGTCTCGGTCGTGTTGACGGCGTTCTGTTCGATGTTGTGGCGTTTACGAACCTCACACAGGATCACCTCGACTTTCACGGAGACATGGACGAGTATTTCGCTGCGAAAGCTGAACTGTTTCGGTCGAGTCGCTCCCAGCGCGGCGTCGTGTGGATTTCGTCCCCGGCGGGCGTGCGAATGGCTGCTGTGAGCGAGGCGCCGGTGAGCACGATCGGATGGGCGAAGTCGGGAGCCGACATAGAGGTGTTCGTGACTGATACCAGCATCGACGGCTCCGAGTTTCTCCTGCGGTCCTTGTCGGAATCGTTGGTGCTTACCGTTCCCGTCGCTGGCGCATTC